>CAYTFB010000105.1:0-2519 GCA_964437055.1 uncultured Candidatus Peribacteria bacterium | reverse complement strand
CCCCAGAGAAATTATTTCCGATATTATAGAGATATCGATGGAGTAGATAAACCTATTGGAGTAGGTTCTGTGATTAAACACACTTTTAAAGAAGCGGGAACTTATATGGTTCATTTAGTTGTGAGAAGTTCTCAGACTGGGATCTTGGATGGGGAGAAAACGATTTCTGTGAATGTGAGTCCAAAATCTGCTGTGATAGCTATTTATGCTAATGCAAAAAAATTGGATAAAAATAAAGCCATAAAATTCTGAATCCAAGAAGCTAGACAAGGAATCGTTTTTGATGGAAGTGCAACCATGCCGATGGGAGGAAGAGAAATCTTATCTCATAAATGGGATATTACAGGGAGTGATGGTTTTAGGTTTTCTAGAAGTGGAGAGGGAATTCCTGGTTATTTTAATCTTCCTCTGCCAGGACAAGGACAATATAAAATCACTTTAACAGTATCAGATAATGAAAAAAATCAGATTTCTGAGAGTTTTAGTATTATGATTTCAGATCCTGTAGCAATTCTCAGACAGAGTCCAGAGGTTGGAACTACTTCTACAACTTTTAGTTTTTCTTCGGATGCTTCCTATTCACTGACTTCTCGTTTGAGATTGATTACTTGGGAAATCTTTAATGCAGAGGGAGAAAAAATTGATACCTTTCAGACCAAATCAATTCAGAAAAAGTTTACTAAACCAGGAAATTATGTTATTAAACTTACGGTTGAGGATGAAATTGGTCAACATAACTCAGATTCTGTAATGATTATGGTAGAGTCGACTCCTCCAGTACCTCAATTCAGCATTACTCCAACAAACAAATGGCTTTATCCTTCAGAATTTTATTTGGATGCGAGTGCTTCTTTTGATGTAGATGTAGCAAGTGCTGGAGATGAGATGACCTTCAACTGGAGCTTTTCAAATCCAAATATGGTAAAAATTACTGAGAGAGATGATCATAATCAAAAGATTAAAGTACTTTTTAATGAAATGGGAAAACATACGGTAACTTTACAGGTCACCGATAAATATGGTAAAACACAGTCTATAGATAAAATTATCGAAGTAAAATCAACTATTAGACCTGAGCTTACTATTAACCCAAAAGCTTCTGTCTGGAAAAATTATGTTGATTTTATTATTACATCAAATCAGGAATTGGTCAGCTATGAATGGAATTTTTGAGATGGAAATCAAAGAGTAAATCAAAGAAATAGTATGAAATATCAATATGATAGAGTAGGTACTTATCAAGTAGCAGTAAAAGTTTCTGATGATGAAGGAAATAGCAACCAAATTGTAGAAAATGTTTTTATCGGAGAAAAAGATAGTCCTATTCCTGTATATTTTATTAGAAGTTCGCAAGGATTGACACTGACTCAGGATGAGACTTGTCCTATTGATGCTTCAGAAGGGGCAGAAAGAGTCTTGGCTTATAGAGTAAAAAGACAGGATTCTTTTACAATTGATACTTCAGATTCAGTAAATGTCCAAGGAAATAAGAATAGTCTCAACTTTTCTTTTCAAGCAAAAAATAAGGATATCATCAAAACTCAAAAAATAATTTATACCTTTGATACTGTAGGATGTCAATATATTGACTATACTTTAGAGGATACTTCTATTGGGGTGAATACAAAAGAGAGAATCTGGTTTAAAGTTGTAAACTCTTTACCTACTCTGGATAATGTTGTACTGAGTTTTCCTCAATATGGAAATGAAATGGGAATTGGCTTTAATCAAAATACTGTGAGAAATATTTTTGATGAAGGAATTGATCCAATTATTGTTAGAGTAGCTGCACAAAATCCCAAAGATAAAGATGGGGTCATTTCTTATTATAAATGGTATTATTATCCCAAAGATAATCCAAATAAAATACTAGGAACCAAAATTACTCCAAGTGATATCCCTTATACTTACTTTTCAATTCCCAGACAGCCAGGAGAATTTATGTTTGGGGTAACGATGTATGATAATGATGATGGCAAGCAGTCTAGTGAAGAGATTATTGGAAATGGACCGGTAGTATTTTTCCCTCCTGATACCAAACAGCCAGATATTCCTTTGGTAACCTTAAAATCTGATAAAGTAAATGTAGAAGTAGGGGAAGAAATTACTTTTGATGTGATCGCAAAAATTCTCTCAGAAAGAGCAGATTTTGTCAAAGAGAGAACCATTCAGATTGATTTTGATGGAGATGGAGAGATTGATTTGACCACTAAAGATGATCGTATTAAATATATTTACAGCAAACCAAGCCCTGAAAAAGAACCTTATAGACCAGTAGCTTATGTTAGTTATAGAGGATACAAGGGACAAGGAGAAGGAAATACTATTCAAGTAAAAAATGCCATTAAACCAGCCCTGATTTATACTAATTTTGGGAAAACGGTAATTATCAAGGATATTAGTATGGGAGATATTATTGAGAGAGAAGTTTGTTTTGATGTCAATGAATGTGAAAAAGGAAATAAAAATTATCTCAATAAAAGTTTGGATAAACTTTTAATTATCAACTATCCTGATTA
>CAYTFB010000104.1:0-2544 GCA_964437055.1 uncultured Candidatus Peribacteria bacterium | reverse complement strand
AACGCAATTGAATCAGCATTCTCACATATCAAATATAATGCTAATCTTTACAGATAACTTAGAAAAGATAGAAAAAAATGTTAAGTTTTCTGGAAAATTAATCCAGCCACCCATTTTTTACAATTAAAGTACTACCCACAAATATTTATGCTAGAGCAAGTTCTTTTTTTCTAGCAAGAATCTCTTGAAATAGAGTAATATTTTCTCTATTTTTCTCAATTTGATACTTATCCCGTCTATTCTGTAATCTCATTCGCACATCAGCATCTTCATCTAGTGCTAATGCGATAATCATTGCAGTTTTGGGGGTAATATTTCTTCTTCAATGAATAAGATCGTTTAATTCAGATTTTGAGATTCACAAAAGTTCTGCAAACTTGGTTTGCGTTCGTCCTCTCGTATAGAGTTCATCTCTGAGATAAGTTCAAGGATGATAAGCTACCTTTATTTTATTGTTCATTTTTTTGATAGGTAAGAAAAATAAATCTTTCCTCCACAGAGGCAAGCACTATTTTTTGTAATGGTTGCTAATGCGGTGAACTTTGACAATCTCAAGCAATCACTCTTCCAAGATCTTAATCTCAATTCTCCGTCATCAGGTTAGATCAATTCATAGAAATCAATCTAATTCTCAATGAAGATTATGAGGCCTTAATGTTGGATATTTGTACATTTTTGTAGAATTTTCGATCTCTTCAAGTAATGCACATTGTGACTGAAACTTTTTAACTACTTGTATAGGGTATTTAGCTCGCTTAGGGAGCTTTCAACCGTCCTCAAAGTCGATATAAAGTAAATCCTCAAGCCTGTTGGCATACACCACTTTCATTTATGATTGGTAGGTGATAAAGCCAGTCAATATACTATTACTAATTGACCGATAATAGTATAACCAAAGAGTACACAAAAATCAAGTAAAAATATACTAATTTTACATAAAAAAACTCTCCAAATTGGGAGTTCAGTATAAAGCAACTGCTTGTATTGGGAAATACAGGAGAGTTTCTAGTTATTCTATAATATCAAGCAGTTGTTCAAAATAATAAGTTTTATTTCTTAGCTTACTATTTGTTGTTAATATACCTTGCTTTTCTAATATTTGTAGGTAACGATGCATAGATCATTTTTTTATTTTTGCACCTCTAATAAATTCTTGAGATTTAAATACTGGTTTGCTAAATATAAAGTTTGCTATATCTTCAAAATGATGAGTATGTGCTTCATCCTGTATTATTTTTTTAACAGATTCATATAAAGTGATTATATTTTGAATTCTTCATAAATTCTTGTTTGATTGTTTAATAATCGCATCTAGGAAAAATAAAATTCGTCAATTCCAATCTCATTTATTGGAGATATTATTTAATGTGGTATAGTAATTATCCTTTGTTATAGAAAAATATTCACTCATATAAAAACTAGGATAACTAAGTAGTCATCTTGTATACATAAATAATGGAATAAGCAATCTTCCAATTCTACCATTTCCATCTAGAAAGGGATGTATCATTTCAAATTGAGCATGAATAATTGCTGTTTGAACCAATGCATCAACATCTTTTATATGAAAGTACTTCTCTAAATTATTTAATGATTGATTCATTTGTAAGGGGTTTGGAGGAATATATGTTGCCTCTTCCATAGTTGATCAAGGGGATCATATCCAGTTTTGTATCCTCCTAAAACTTCATCTATCTTTATTTTGTCATCTAACTCAATCTAATAAAATATTGTGGATTTCTTTTAATAGAGGTAAACTTAAAGGAATGTCTTTAATTCTTTTTATAGCGAAATGAAGTGTTTTCCTATAATTTTGAACTTCTTGAATATCAGCAAACTTTGTGTTATTAGTTTTTAAATTATCTTCAAATTCCACTACTTCTTCTAAAGTAGCTTGAGTTCATTCAATACGAGAAGATAAAACAGCTTCATTTGTATTTAAAGTACTTAATAAAACAGCAGCATTCGGAATTGTTTGTATAAAAGTATTATATTCTGCTATCTTTCTGTTGGCTTCTACAATTATAGGGAGCAATTTAGAATAGTCTATACTATTTAATGGTAATGTATATGGTATAAATGGCTCTCTCATTTGATAGGCAGAATAGGTAAATACCATTATTCTATTTATTATTCTTCTAAGTTCAATATTTTTTTAATTATCAAACTTAATACAAAATTAGTTCAATAGATTAAACTTATCTTCAGAATAGTTCAATAAAACAATATTTATTAAACCAATACAAATATTGGTTCAATAGGTTAAACTATCTAGAATATATCATTTTACTGACATCGGCAAAATGGCATATACCCCAAAAGTCTGATTGCTAGGGGATTTCAATAGTTCAGTTTCAATCCCAGACAAATCTAAAGTTCTTTATGCTACTTGTTCAATAATATCAATTCCCGAAAGGAAGTATATATCATCAAATCTCAACCTCATTTCCATCTTTTACATCAATCTTTTTTATCTTGGTTTCTCAACACTTTTTACAACTTTTATTTTGCATAGCTAGAAAAACAGCAGATAAAGTAGTTCTG
>CAYTFB010000103.1:0-2549 GCA_964437055.1 uncultured Candidatus Peribacteria bacterium | reverse complement strand
GGGCAGGTTTATCAGCTTTATGGACAATATTTCTGTCTTACGGAGATGGGATATGAAGTAGAAAAACTAAAACTCTATTCTATGGATGATAATCAGGTTTATGAAATTCCTCTCCCTACTGATCAAGAAATCAAAGAATTTGAATCATTTTTGGATATTTATAGGTCTTTTGATCTTAGAGCTGATTGATTTATTGCAAATTCAGAAAAATGCCAAAACTGTATCTATGCAGAACTTTGTGATAGCAATCCTTTGTAGAAGATTTATGCAGAACTTTGTTGAACGATCTTTTATCCTCTAAAATAAATAATCATGCTCTCTAATGCTGACTTTCTGGAAAAACAAATAGTAGTGATCACTGCAGATCAGGTCAAAGATCTCTCATTGAGGAATGAAAATCTGCTGATCAAAGAAGATGGAAAAATTAAAAATCAGATTTCTTGTTTCAAAATTTTTTGTATTTTTATCATAGGAGAGTATACGATTAGCAGTAAATTGATTGATAAACTGATGAAATATCAGATTTGTGTTTATTGTCTAGGATTCAATCTAAAACCTAAATGTATGATCGGAAGCCCTCTACAAGGAAATTATATTCTGAGAGAAAAGCAATACAACAATCCTCTAGAATTGGAAATAGCAAAAAAAATTGTACAAAATAAAACGGAAAATCAACTAGCTCTTTTACAAGAGATTAGAGAAAAATCAGATGTTCTCAAACAAGACATCAAAGCAATCAAAGAAATTATTTCAAAAGTTTCATCAGTAGATGCAGAAGATTCTCTGAGAGGACTAGAAGGGAATGTTGCTAAGTATTTTTTTACTCACTATTTTAGTGAGATGAAACGATACAAAAGAATGCCGAGGACCAGAAATGATATTATCAATTTTTTATTAGATATTGGCTATAGTTTTTTGTACAATTTTGTAGAGGCAAATCTTTGTTTATATGGATTTGATGTCTACAAAGGGGTTTATCACAAATTATTTTATGAAAGGAAATCCCTTGCCTGTGATCTCGTAGAACCATTGAGATGCATCATTGATAAGAAAATCAAAAAAATGTACAATTTAGGACAAATCAATGAAAAAGATTTTGTTTTCAAGGGTGGAGAATATACCATAGAGCGAGAAAAACAAAAACCTTATCTCCAGCATTTTTTACAAGCATTATTGGATGAAAAGATGCAGATTTTCTCATATATCAAAGCTTATTATAGATATATGATGGATCCTACAAGGGATTTTCCTATTTTTACTTTATGAGAAAAATAAAAATGCTGATTGTCTCGTATGATATTAGTAGTAATAAAGTAAGATATCATTTCTCAAAATTTTTAGAAAAATATGGGAGGAGACTTCAGTATTCAGTTTTTGAACTAAAAAATAGCAATAGAATCTTGGCCATTGTATTACTTGAAATTGAAAAGAAATTTGCAAAAAGATTTGCAAATACAGACAGTATTCTTATATTTGAAGTATGTGAAGGGTGCAAGAAAAAAGTCCATAGATATGGATATGCAGTCCACGAAGAGGAAGAATTGATCTTCATGTAAAGAGATAAAATCTTCCAGATGTAGCTATTTAACATAATTATTTCTACAAGCTGCCCTCGGTAGCTGGAAATTACCCTATATTTTCTAAAGATACTAAAAATTGCAAACCTACCGTCTTCATAAATTGATGTATCGGTAATATGCTGGATTTCTCAATTGTTCATTGTATGTGGACAGTTGAGAAAGCTAGATATAAAGCCAAAGTCGGACTTTAGAACATATATGAAATTTCTACTTTTGTAGATCTTTATCCTGCTTCTTAGGTATCTTTTTCTTTAGAACATATATGAAATTTCTACTTTTGTAGATTGAGGCAATAGACAAAGCTACTGCTGAACTTTAGAACATATATGAAATTTCTACTTTTGTAGATAGTTTTTGTCGCATAGTTTCATCTTCAGACTTTAGAACATATATGAAATTTCTACTTTTGTAGATATGCAGTACCACTCTATATCACTTGGATCTTTAGAACATATATGAAATTTCTACTTTTGTAGATACTCCATACTCTGAGAATACTTGGTACTTTAGAACATATATGAAATTTCTACTTTTGTAGATCATTCATTGGTCTGTATTTCAATCCACTTTAGAACATATATGAAATTTCTACTTTTGTAGATCATTCCAAATTCATAATGTCTTTACATATCTTTAGAACATATATGAAATTTCTACTTTTGTAGATATTGCTCATAATCTTTATAGATTGGTTTGCTTTAGAACATATATGAAATTTCTACTTTTGTAGATGTTTCCATTAACGATAGTTGAACCAGTACTTTAGAACATATATGAAATTTCTACTTTTGTAGATAGAGCTTTGCCACTGTCTCTACCTTCATCTTTAGAACATATATGAAATTTCTACTTTTGTAGATCGATTGAAAGCAATGGAAATTTCATTTCTTTAGAACATATATGAAATTTCTACTTTTGTAGATCTTTATCCTGCTTCTTAGATATCTTTTCTTTAGAACATATATGAAA
>CAYTFB010000102.1:0-2581 GCA_964437055.1 uncultured Candidatus Peribacteria bacterium | reverse complement strand
GCGGTGCCGGCATGAATGTGCAAGACCGCCTAATCGCTCTCCATGACCTTGATTGCCCTTGGCGTCCGGGGGATTTGACCCAACGCTCCGGCAGAATTATCCGTCAAGGCAATGAAAACGAACAGGTGAAAATCTTCCGCTATGTGACCGAGGACACCTTTGATGCTTACCTCTGGGTGCGACATGAAGTCGCTTATTTAATTGTTTGGCAATAAGACCAAACCAACTATTCCGTTAGTTGAGCCTAATATCAATTGCATAACTGGTAACGGGTATGTGGTGAGCTGATATGAAAATGTAGCCCTATTAAAGCAAAACCGCAAGGTGATGCTGATACTGCCAGCAACGAGGCGGTCAGGGAGCAGGCTTGATAGTATGGTTAACATAAAGTGAATCGCTGATAAACGTCGTTAAGGTGAACAGGCTAAAGTTGCTGATAAGCCTGAACCAAAAGGTATGCAGTTAGATAACTCTTTCCATAGTGGGGTTACACGGATATTAGACTGCCGGCGGAGAGGCGGAACCTAACCTATCATTTTGTTAAATAAGTGAAACATGGTAAGCCCGTATTATCGCTATTATAGCAAGGTAAATCGCAAGAGATACTGATGATAATGCGGGTAAAGGAATATGGAAAAAGCGAAGGTCATGCGGTAATAGCATGGATAGGAGTTTAAATGTTACTCCACACGAAAGTGGGCAGACTTCCATTCGGTTTTTAATCACAAGAGAATTTTTAGAACTTTTGAAAGGAGAGAAGGCAAATGAACGCAAAAGCGTGTGCTACTTCTGACAGAGCGAGGAATTGGGAAAGTATTGACTGGAACAAGGCTCTAAGCGATGTTAAAAAGCTACAAATGCGTATTGTGAAAGCTCAAAAGGAAGGCAAATATAATAAAGTAAATTCTTTACAATATTTGCTTACTAATTCATTTTATGCAAAGGCATTAGCAGTAAAAAGGGTAACTGAAAACCAAGGAAAGAAAACACCTGGTGTTGATGGAGAATTATGGTTAACATCAGAAGCTAAATTCAAAGCAATATCGAGAATGAAACGTAGAGGGTATAAACCAATGCCCTTAAAAAGGATTTATATTCCAAAAAGTAATGGTAAAAAAAGACCTTTAAGCATACCAACGATGCTAGATAGAGCTATGCAAACACTCTATAAATTTTCATTAGAGCCAATTGCAGAAACAGTTGCAGACCCGAACTCTTATGGGTTTAGACCCAAAAGACGTACACAAGATGCAATTGAACAATGCTTTACTAGTTTGAATAAAGGTAAATCCCCTAAATGGGTACTTGAAGGCGATATTAAAGGGTGTTTTGATAACATCAGTCACAGATGTATGATGAATAATATTCCGATGGATAAAGAAATACTTAGGAAATGGTTAAAAAGTGGATATATTGAAACACAAAAACTTTTTCCAACTGAAAAAGGAAGTCCACAGGGTTCACCAATTTCACCAGTAATTAGTAACATGGTTTTAGATGGTCTAGAGATAGTTCTCAAAGAAAGATTTTCTAAGAAAAAGGTGAATGGGAAGTATCATTTTCCAAAAGTTAACTTTATTCGTTATGCGGATGACTTTATTGTAACAGGAGAATCTAGGGAATTGTTAGAGTATGAAGTCAAACCATTAATTAAAGAATTTCTAAAAGTCCGAGGGTTGGAACTTTCGGAGGAAAAGACATTGATTACACATATCAATGACGGATTTGATTTTCTAGGTGTTAATGTAAGAATGTATGATGGAAAGCTTTTAACAAAACCTTCTAAGAAGAATTATGAGGCAATTATTAAGAAGATTAGGAATATAATCAAAGATAATCCTTCAATGAAACAGGAGCTACTGATTAGAAAACTCAATCCTATTATTAGAGGTTGGGTTAACTTTCAAAAGTTTAATGTTTCTGCAAAAGCGTTTGAAAAACTCGATTATGAAATTTGGCAAAGTTTATGGAGTTGGTGTAAACGAAGACATCCAAAGAAAGGCAGAAGATGGGTTGCAAAAAAGTATTTTCATACAATCGGTAATAGGACATGGAGTTTCAGTGTCCCTACTAGAGATAAAATGGAAAACGGTGAAGATTTCTTTATCAGGTTAATTTATGCAACAAATACTGATATAAAAAGATTCACTAAAATCAAAGCAGCAGCCAATGCTTTTGACCAAGAATGGGAAGATTATTTCGTTGAAAGAGAAGAAAAATTGATGAGAAATGAAATCAAAGGGAGAAGAATCATTAGCAGATTGTGGAATGATCAAAAAGGACATTGTACACATTGCAATGGTAAAATCACCCTTGAAACCGATTTTAGAATTTATCAGTTTGGTCTCGATAATAAGGTAAAACAACTGGTTCACCCTGATTGCTACGAAAAGTTAAAAACACAAAAGAATGAAAAAGAGTTGGCTCTTTAATTAGGGCTTATAGAAACTTGAGCCGTGTGAGGGGAAACTCTCATGCACGGTTCTTAGAGGGGAAGGCAGTAGAGATACTGCTGACCCACTCGACCAAACCATAGAAAATAAGCAAAAATTCATTTCTCAAATTATGACCTCAAAAACAC
>CAYTFB010000101.1:0-2595 GCA_964437055.1 uncultured Candidatus Peribacteria bacterium | reverse complement strand
GCAAGATACTCGCTAAAAGATCGAAAAAAAGCTGGATTTTATAATCTTTTTTGAGTAAATCAAAGGGATTTTCTAGATAAAAATCTAGAGAATGCAGTGAAGAATTGGACATTTTGTCCAAAAAATAAGACGAAAGATCTGGAGTAAAAATACTTAAAATAAGCACTATCTGGTAGAAAAGGAAATGCTCTACACTAAATTTCGGGTGTTTTTCTTGCTTTTTTTGTGCTGAGAGATATCGGGAAAAAGGACCGGTTGTAAAGTCCTGAAGTTTAAGCAAAAAGCTACGCAAGCTATCCAAACTTTTGGATTGTAATAGAGAATTTAGCAGTTCATATCGCATTGTCAGAATCCAAGCTTCAATACCTCCCAAAGGGAGTTTTTCGAGTTCATCTTTTTTTGCTCAGCCCAAATCTGCTGATTTTTCAAAAAGATATTTGTAAAGATTCCAAAGATGCTTGAGATAGTTAAACTCATTTTCTCGCTCAAAGGCATCATATTTTTCATATTTTATCACCGCTAATCTCAAAAAATCTGTTCCATATTTTTTCTGGAGCTGCAGCAACCTACCCATACTTAAGCCACTAAGCGATATTTCATAGTCAATTCCCTCTAGTGGAGCAGGGAGTGAATCTATTCATAGATAGGACAAGAAAAGGTAATAATCTCTCAAATAATGCTCATCTATTCAGAAATAAGGCAAAGAATGACTTTGAGCAGATAGCTGAAAAGAGAGCCACAAACTCATCAAAAACTCTGTATCTAATGCAAAATAACCAATAGGATAGTAGTCTATGAAGCGTTTTTCAAGCAAAGAATAGAGCTCTGAGTCTGGATCCTGCTGTAGTCGATTAATCCTTGCAAAAGATTGCTCAAAAAATGCTAACTGCTCTTCAGCATCCTTTTGAAATAATTGGGCAATAAAAGCCTGAATCTGATCTAGTGGATAAAAAGTTGCCAACAATTTTGAGACTCCTTCCTCTCCAAAAACATACAAAAAATCTGTAAATAATTCTAAGCTAAAAGCACTAGGGAGGAGTTCATGGAGGAGCACCAAGACAACAAAATGTTCAAACATACTGGTTTTTTGCTTTTGGAAAAAATCAGCTTGAAGGACACGAGGTTGAGATAAAGAAAGATCTAAATAGAGATGATGACCGAGTAAAGATTTTTTCTGGATAGGGAAAACCAATTGTTTGAGTAGCTGTAGTTCTAAATGGGGATAGTGCTCTGCCAACCATTCTTGAAACTCTCATGCCCTAGCGCCAAGATCCAATGTCCAAACCTCAGCAATTTGAGGCAAAAGTTCTTGTTTGGTTTTTTTAGAAAAAGGTTTTTGAACTTTAATAGTTTTTTTGGAAACTAGATTTCCTATCGTCTCAAATGCATCAATAATATTGTTTTTAAATTCAAAGATATTTTTTCCCTCAAGGGAGGAAATATTTACGCTAAAATTTGCAAAATTATCTCGATAATGAGGGACAGATCCTAACTTATACTCTCTTGCCAAGAGCATCATTTCTCTAGAAAGATGAGGATTGATCCTACAAACTCCATTTTCAGCGATAGTATCTATAGAGTCATCCCCAAAAATTGGGATAGAACGATTGATCAAAGGTAAAATCAGGTTTTTTCCAACATGTTTTTTGTACCTTTTATCCTTTGGGTGGACCAAAACTCCCAAATCTCAAAACAAAGAAAGAGGTCCATCTACGATCAAAGTAAAAGTATCATTTTTGGTCTCCACAAAACATTTGATTTCTAGTTGAGTTTCTTTGACTTCTTGCCAGATCAGCTCATCCCCATGCACATAACTCTGAGTAGAGATATCCCAATAGAGCAACTCTTCTTGTTTTTTGAGAAAAGAGTTTTCTAATAAATAATTCAAAAAATCCTGAACCTTTTGATCTTGCAAAAGTCCTACAAAATCAGGCTGTAGAATCTTAGTATCAAAAAGTTTGGAAAAAATATTCTGATTTTTTTTCTCTATTTTTTTCTTTTGAGAGACCTGTAGACGAAAATTTTTATATCTTTTGGCAAGATTCTTGGAATCCACAAGAACATCATTTTTACTAAAAAATTGAGGAAGTTGATAAGTTTGGAACTTAAAACTCTTTTGTTCTGAGAGTGCCCATCTACGAATCAAAGCCTCTTGAACAATCTTTTTTAACAAGTCCTGAAGAGAAAGCACCTGAGAACCATCCTGAGAAAATACAATAGAAAGATCAGAATTGATAGGTGGATTTTGAATTTTTATTTTCTGAGGGTCATATTTTTTTTCAATCATGCAAGCAAGATAAGGAGATTTAAAAGATCAGACTAAGCGAAGATTAAGGTAAAACCTAGATAAAACTCTAGAAGAAAAGTGCTAGGAATAAGCCAAGAGTACAATAGAGTAAGAGCTAAAAACTTAAGAGCAAAAAAGCAACATTTCAGATATTACTCAAAAGATTTACTAACGGATATTGTAGCTATAAAATCTATAAGCAAAAAAGAAAAGAAGCGTAGCAGACAGAATCAACAAAAAATCTTCCATTGGTCCAACCTGCACCTTTTCTGCATTTGCAAGCATTGCTTTACTGCCATCCTTACAAA
>CAYTFB010000100.1:0-2640 GCA_964437055.1 uncultured Candidatus Peribacteria bacterium | reverse complement strand
TACAAAAAACCAGTTACCAGAGGATTTTAGCATTTCTCTGAAGAGCTGGAATTATTGAAATAGATGAACAAAATAAATTGGTATATTTAGGAGTGCCTAATACTTTTGTCTTGAGTCAGGTAAAAAGTAGTTTTCAAAAACCCATCAATCAATCAATCAAAGAGCTTTATGATCCAGAATACAAAGTATATTTTGTAGAATATCCTCCTTTTGCCAATGGAGATACAGATTTTTTGTTAGATCTTCCTCAGGTACTCAATGTTCAAGAGACTAAAGTATCTTCCAAGGCAGCTACTAATCCTATTACTCCTACGATAGCTAGGCAATTGAAAGAATATTTTGGGATTATTTTTGATCCTCGCTATCTTTTTGATACATTTATTGCAGGATCAGCAAATGAACTCGCTTTTGCTGCAGCACAATCAGTAGCAACAAACCCTGGCCAGGAAAGGAATCCTTTGTTTTTTTATGGAAATGTAGGGCTAGGGAAAACCCATCTCATGCAGGCAATAGGGAACCATATTATCCAAAATCATCCTGAAAAAGTCGTAGTATATTTACCTACTTCTAGATTGATTGATGAAATCATTACCAACCTAAGAAATGGTAGATTAAATAATCTTTTGAGAAGATTTGATGAGGTAGATGTATTGTTGCTAGACGATGTGCAATTTTTGGCAGGAAGAGATAGGACTCAAGAGATTTTTCATAATCTTTTCAATGAATTTATTAGCAAAAACAAACAAATTGTCCTCACTTCTGATCGTCCTCCAAGAGAACTAGGATGAATAGAAGCCAGACTCATTACCAGATTTGGAAGCGGCTTGGTCGTAGATATCAAAAATCCTGATTATGAAACCAGATTAGCTATTTTACAGTCCAAGGCAGCAGCTCAATGACTTCAAATTGTTCCTGAATACCTTGCAATCATCGCAGAACACATCCAAAGTAACGTTAGAGAACTAGAAGGAAGTCTCACTAGTTTGAGGACCAAAAAAGACTTACTCCAGAGAGAGATCACTGAGGCAGAAGTGCATAGCACTTTACAAGATCTAGGATACGCAAGCACTCCAGAAGCTATTAGTATGGAATCTGCTATCCAACAAAATAAAAAAAGTCAGAAAAGTTTTGCAGCATTGGTGACTCTGGTGGCAGAGTACTATAATATTTCAGAAGCAGATCTCAAATCTGATAGTAGAAAAAAAGAGATTACGAGTGCGAGGCAAATGCTGATGTATTTAGCTAAAGAATATTTTTCTTGGACTCTAGAAAAAATCGGAGACTATTTTGGAGGGAAAAACCATGCTACTGCGATCTATGCGGTCAACAATATCAAAAAAAAGCTCAAAACAGATCCTGATCTCAAACATGATTTCCTCGTGTTTAATGATTGGATCAATCAATAAAAAAAAACCTCAGTAAATCTAGACTGAGGTTTTCTTTGAAATTTTTAATAACTATAAGTTTAACATTTTTTTGAGAGCATTTCGACATAGTTTCTCTATTGCCTGATTTTCTGCTCCTTTCCTTAGAGATCTTTTTTTATAAAAGATAATTCCTTCTGAAAAAGTTAAATTAATATTCTTTTTCTCGGAGAATAATTTTAAAATAACTGATTCCTTTTGTACTTCTATCTCTAAACTTATTTTCTCCCAAGAGGAATAAGTATTTAACAAATGATAAGCCTTCAAACAGGCTAATAACTCTGCCTTTCTCTCACCACTTAGTGAGAGAAGATCTGGATAATCATCTCCTTCTTTATGAAGAGATAAGAGAATTTTTAGTTGAGACTCTAATCTTCTTCTTTTATATAAAGAATACTTTTCACTTGGATTTTGAGATAAATCTATCCCTAATTTTTGTAAAATTTTTTCGTTTTCATTCATAATTTAAATGTTTTAATTTTTATTATTATTTTATTATTTGTTTACATAACACATTTATACCCAAAAGATGTCATAATGTCAAGTCAAAATAACCCTAGAAAATAAATCAGATTTTTTGATAAACTTCCTGAATTTTGGATTGAGCTAGTTGATTTACTTTGAAGGAGTGTTCTTCTAGGATCTTACTCACCTCTGCATCAGAAATTTCTGCAAATTTTGCTTGGATCGGTTGCAAAGTCTCCCACATTTTTTCAAAAAGATAGTCCTTTGCTTCTTTGTAAGAATAGCCTCCTGCAAGATATTTTTTTCTCAAAACTTGATCTTCTGTAGCATTGATAAAGAGCTTGGTCATCTCATATACTTTACATTCATCAGGTTTTTTAGGTTCTGCGACAGTTTTAGCATCGGTAGGGATTTGTTTCACCTTTTTGAGGATACTATTTTCTGGTTCAAGCATCCCGATATAGTTATTGTAAGATTTGGACATTTTTCTGCCATCAGTTCCCATGATCGTAGCAACCTCTTCTTTGATCAAAGGTTTAGGGATTTTAAAGGTTTCTCCATATCTATGATTAAACTTTTGGGCGATATCTCTAGCATATTCTACATGCTGTTTCTGATCTTTCCCTACTGGGACAAAATCTGCATCATAGAGTAAAATATCTGCTGCCATCAGGAGAGGATAGCTAAAGGTCCCTACACTGATTTCTCCCGCCTTTCCTTTTGCCAAAGCATCTTTGTAGCTATGCATTCT
>CAYTFB010000099.1:0-2730 GCA_964437055.1 uncultured Candidatus Peribacteria bacterium | reverse complement strand
TTGATTTGAAAATAAAGTTTTTCTGGAGTGAGTATTTCGTCTTGATTATTTTTTTCTATTTTTTCAAGAATATCTACAACTTTTTCTGGAGAATTATGGATTAGTGTTGTAAATCCATTTTGATTTGCTTCAAAATTTTCTGGAGTGAGTAGTTTTTTGATAATATCTTTACAATGATTTTGTTTTATATTCTCTATTTCATTATGATTTTTTTCTTGTTGATATTCATTATTTATTGAAATTTTGTTTGTGGAAAAAGATGTATCTATTTTTTCTAGATTTCAATTTATTATTTTATCTCTGTTGTCTAACTCAAGATTCATTCATTTTCCCTTAAATTAAAAATATTCTTTTCAATTATAACTAAAACACTGAATTTTGTCAAAAAAATGGTGTTTTTCTTTTGCATTTTCTTAGCAGAATCATAAAAATGAAACTACTTTAGTTTTGATTCTACTAATAATGCATTTGAAAGAAGAATTGGCAGCTCGCGGGCTTCTATATCAATTTACGGATGAAAAGTTTTTTGATCTTTACGATCAGTGAGGAGAAAAATTTTACTGTGGTTATGATCCTACAGCAGATTCTCTCCATTTGGGGCATTTTTTGACTTTTATGGCAGCAGTCAATTTTATGAAAAGAGGAAACACCTTTGTGATGATTGTTGGTGGTGCTACCGGGATGATTGGAGATCCTACGGGGAGAGATAGTGCCAGAACATTTCTTGGATTAGATGAGTTGAGGCACAATCAAGAATCTATCACGATCCAAGTAGCTCAAATTTTAGAAAATCTCAAAACTTTAACGGGTCAGGATTTTAAGTTTGAGGTACTCAATAATTATGATTTTTACAAAAATTTGAATGTTTTTGAATTTTATCGTACCGTAGGGAAATATATCACTTTGGGGACGATGCTTTCCAAAGATTCTGTCAAAAAAAGACTCGAAGATCCAGATTCCGGACTTACTTATACAGAGTTTAGCTATATGCTTTTACAGGGTTATGATTTTCTGCATCTTTTTGAGGAATATGGAGTAAAATTGCAAATTGGTGGCTCAGATCAGCGAGGAAATATGGTAACCGGTACTGAAATGCTCAGGAAAAAATCAGAAGGAACGGCAGAAGCTTTTGTGATGACGATTCCGCTTATGATGGATTCTAGTGGCAAAAAGTTTTGAAAATCTGAATGAAATGCTATCTGGTTAGACCAAACAAAAAATAGTCCTTATTTTGTTTATCAGTATTTTGTCAATGCTGCAGATGAAGATGTTAATAAATATTTGAGAGCATTTACTTTATTAGAAATCTTTGAAATTGAAAAAATTGTGATGCAACATTTTGAAAAACCAGAGTTGAGATATGGTCAAAAACAGCTTGCAAATTATGTTACTCAGACTCTTTTTGGATTAGAAGCAGCTCAACAAGCAGCAAAAATTTCAGATTTTCTTTTTGCTTCTGAAGAAAGAATCACTTTGTTGCAGGCGATGTCAGAATCAGATTTACTTGCCTTACAACGTGAACTTGGATTGACTCAATTACCAGAACATGAGATGAGAATTTTAGAAATCTTGGTTGCTACTGGACTAACTGAATCAAATGGAGAAGCAAAAAAACTGATCCAACAGGGAGCTATTTTTGTCAATGAACGCAAAGTTACTGATCTTGCTCAAAGCTACTCTTCCAAAGATACTATTAATCAACTCCTCTTGATTAGGAGAGGTAAGAAAATATTTAAACTTGCTCAGTTTTAGTTTAACCTTTTTGTTTTGATGATCCAGATTTTTGCTCGTTACCCTAATGATGGTAGAGGATTAAAACGCCTCATAACTATTTTATTGAAAAAAAAACTTATTAATTCTATGGAGGTTATAAATTATGGAAAACACTACAAATTAGTTGAAAATAAAATACAGAAACTAGAACAAAAGTATCTGATTTTTCAGCTTTCTTTATCTCAGAAAGAAACATTTCTCAGTCAATTAAATAAACTTGACCCCTCGATAGATATCATTACTCTAGCTATAGAATAATTTTATTCTTTCAATAATTCTAATGAAAAAATCAATATATCCTCGTATTAATGGTTGGTTTGTACTATTGTTCGTTGTTTTGGGAGGATTTAGTATTCGAGCTTTGGGATCTGAGTTACAGATTGGTTTGAGAACATTGAGTTTGGCAAACAACTTTTCTGCAGTTCATTTTGGTAGTGCTGGGAATGATTTTGGGGGAGGTACTTTTCGAGTATCTACTCAAAAAAAACTTGAAGATCCTATTGTTATCCAATCTCCAAATGGAGATAAAATAAGTTGTTCTACTCATATTCAAGGATATTATTATAATTCCCAGAGAGGAGAGAGATTACGACCTTTAGATCAGCCTTCTCTTCTATCTCTCCAAGGAATTGGTGATCATTATGATGATTTGACGGTAACATGATGACTTTATACTAATTGTGAAGATGATCTTTATGGAATTTATGGAAAAGTACAACATAACCTACTGGGTGGTGATGTTTTTGAATTAGTTGCAGGATTAAACTATAGCTGATCAATCAATCAAATTATTCCAAATTCAAGCTTAAGCTGTAATTTGCAGTTGATCAATAATAAAACAGTTATTGGTTATCTTTATGATAAAAACTGAGGAGTGGGGTTTGTGGGTGGTCATGGCCCCAGAGATGATGTGAATTTAAACTTTTTAACTGCTTTGTGAGGTTGAGATTGTGTTTC
>CAYTFB010000098.1:0-2826 GCA_964437055.1 uncultured Candidatus Peribacteria bacterium | reverse complement strand
CTTTCCTAGTTACAATCGGAATTTTCAGCTAGAATCTGTGATAAGCGAAGGAGTAAAAGAGCTCAGCGAAGGATTTGCTGATGATATCACCGATAGTGAAAAAGAAAAACTGATCAATGAAAACTATATCAATCCTCTAGAAAGTAGATTTGCAAAAGTGCGACATCTCCAGCATCCAGAAATCAGCAAAATGGTTTTTATGATCCCTCGAGGGAATGATGAAGCAGAGCATCATTTTTGGCAGATGATGAAAAGTAGAGGCTTTTTGGAATTCTTTGAAGCTCAAGGAATCCTCAAAGGAGATATTTTGAAGATCAAAAGTTACTATGGAGCTTATGAAGATAAATATCTTTTGTATTAATAAATCAGATTTTTTTCATGTTTAATATCCTTGCAATTTCTGACTCAGACAAACATTTTAGCACTGCAATCCAAGAATATCAAAAAAGACTAGCTAAACAGCTTAAAATTCAGGATCTCAAACCCATCAGAGCAGATCATCCAGACTTGATAATTGAGAAAGAGACAGAGCTGATTATTTCTCTTATCCAAAAAAAATATCCTCAGCATCAAAAGATTCTCCTCTTGAAAGAAGGAGAAAGTCGAGATACTTTAGAATTTGCAGAGCAATTAGAGCAAAAAAAAACGGTCTTTATTCTCGGCTGACCTTATGGTTTAGAGGATCTGAAATTTAAGGAAGCTTTTTCTGATCTAAAAATACTTTCTTTTGGAGCGATTACTCTCCCTCATGGATTAGCAAAACTTACCTTACTAGAACAACTCTATAGATCTACGACTATTTGGAGTGGGAAAAAATATCATTATTAATTTTTTGACTTATAGATAATTTCCTGTATACTATAATGTAGTATTTATTTTTTTCATTTAATTGATGAATAAAGATCCAGAAAACAGTCCAAATTTAAGGGATAATCCAGGACAAAATCCTAAATCCCAGACAAACAAACGTTTTGATGAAAAATATATAGTATCTAGAACTGGCAAAATAATCCTATCGACCCTTCAGGATGCTTTAATATTATTCAAAATGAAAACATGAAATAAAGGGGATTATGATGTAGCAAATCTGAGATTCACAAAAGATTGAAAAATTATAACTAGAAAAGGCTCTAGTAACTATAAAGAACTAGAAAAAAAATGACCTGTAGATGTTTCTGGTAAAATAGAAAACATCAATATTTTAAGTACAAAAAAAGAACTTTTTAAGCTCATTAAAAATGATCCAGAAATAGAAACCATAGATAAAGAAATTTTCTTTGATGCAATTACGGATTTTTATCAAAAAAACTTTATAGATTCAAGGGATAAATTAGAAAAAAAGAATGGTCAATATACTATTCACTATGAATTACGTAAATATTATACTCAATTGAGTAAAGAACAAAATCTTTCTCCTAAAGAAAAAAGAACATATAGAGATGTCTGTATTACTCTGGCAAATATGCTTTATGAAACTAATCACAGTTATCTAAATAAAGATTGAAGTGTAAATAAAAGATGAGTAAATCATCTAGCAAAGGTTTTTAAGATAGCTACAGATCATATTCCAGACCTAGGGGGATCTAAAGCTTTTCACAAAATATTTCATGATGGAGATTTTAATTTTTTAAAAAGAAGAGATCCTAGAGAAAATCCTCGGGTAGGAACATTTCACCACTATGTACAAGTAGTTAGCTATCTAGTAGACTCTGAAGCATTTAATGCTTATGAAGAAGGAGGTAAAGCCGGAAGGCAAGAACGAATAGAGCAAAAAAAGGCATTTTTAAATTGACTCTACGTAGCTAGCAAACTAGGGAATGAAGAACTTAGTGAAAATGAGGATACTTCTGATAAAGTAAAAATACATAATCATGTCGCTCAAAGACGAAGAAAAAATAATATAAACAACAAGTCAAAACAACAAAATCGAACTCTCGAAGATAGACCCAAAGAACTTTCATCTAAATTATTAAAAATAGGAGGTAGAACCACTATCCTTCAAGATGAATCCTGATTAAGAGCCACCTATTATTGAGATATGGAAGATAAAGAAAAAATCAACCAAGATATCACTTCTTCTTTAAAAAAATATTTACAAGAAATTTCAACTTCTCCTGGAATCAGAATATCAAATATTTCTTTCGATAAAAAAGGAGACTTTGTGAGTGAAAAAGATGCAATAGCTCTTATTCAAGGGTTGCAAGAGGAGTTTGAAGACCTAAGAATTAGCAAAAGAATCCGTAAAAATAAGAAAAAAGATAAACTAGAGTCTGTAAATTCCAAATATATTAATATTTTTTGATCCAAACCCACAAGATGAATGCAAGCTGGATATCAAATAGCAAATGGAAAAGTCTCTAGAGGATGAAACGGAAAGTATGCTGATATTAAATTTAATATCACTTTAGCTATTGATGCAAAAACATATAATAAATGAGTTCCCAAAGATCAACAGATCAAAGAAAATATGTTATTAGAACAAGAAGTATCCTACTACCCTTTTAACAATGACCTAAACATGGGACATCATGAGTTTCTAGATCTAGAGAAAAAGATATTTAATAGAGTAAAAAATATGAATAATGCAGAATTATGAAAAAGTATCTCTCTCAATAGGTTAAGGTACTTTACAGAGACAACTATCAAAGATATCTCATTTTTGGTCAATGTTTATGAAGAGAAAGTTAAAAGAAAGGAACTACCAGAACCAAAAAATGATAATTATAAATTTCTAGAAATAGCTGGGAAAAGGCTGTCCCTAAAAGATATGATTTATAGAAATAAAGATAATTCTGATAGATTTGATAAAATGATAGCTGAAGTACT
>CAYTFB010000097.1:0-2903 GCA_964437055.1 uncultured Candidatus Peribacteria bacterium | reverse complement strand
TCTTGGGGAAGACTTTAGTTCTTCTCCTTTTTTTGATGGAAAAAACTGAAATAATCTTTTCGATCCAACAGGGAAACTATAAAAAATACCTCAAACTTTATGAATATTATTTTCCAAAAGTTTATCAATTCCTTTTTTACCTAAATCTTGGAGATACTCAAAAAGCTCAACAGCAGAGCAATCAGACTTTTCTCTTGGGATTCAATCAGATTGAAGCTTTGGATACAAAAAACTTAGTAGAAGAAGATTTGCTAGCACAATTTTATACTTTAGCATATCAGCAGTTAGATTGAGAAACTAAAGCACTAACTACCACTAGTTTCCTCTCAGAAAAAGAACAACAGCTTCCCTTTTGGCAATATATGCTAGCACTTGAACTCAAAGAGAGAGCAATTTTTCTCCTCAAGCTTTGACTTGAATTTTCTTATGAGCAGATTGCAAAAATCCTTAGAAACGCAGAACAGACGATAAAATCAGATTTTTTTGAGAGTTTATCTAAACTACTTGCATAAATTTTATCTTTCTTTTTTTTCTCTCATGCATCCAAATACTAAATACCAAGAAATGATCCAAGAAGCTCAAAAATTACAGATCAATGAATCTGCACTCAAGGATTTTTTGGGAAATTTTAAATTACCTCATATTCGTTACAAAAAAAAGCAAAGCAAAGAAGGAAAGAAACTACTCAAAGCTGCAATCAGAGAAAAAAATAAACAAAATCCCAATTCACTCCTCTATTATTTTCATAATTTTAAATATTATTTTTCATGATTTAGTATTGCGAGTGCAATATTTTTGATTCTCTTTTTGTTTGGAGTAATAAACCTTTCAAGACCTACCAATTTTCCTGAAAAAGTCGCTAGCATTACTCCCCTTCATGCTCAGGCTTTGGGAGATCTGCCAACCTTAGCTGCACAGTTACAATGAGAGCTCTTCAATCAAAATAGGACCAATCAAATTTTTGCTATTAGCGACAAAGAAATCCCTAAACTACCAAAGCAGGTAAAAGTTTACAAAAAAACTGATACCCCTCCACTGTTTTGGAATGCTGTCAATAAAAAAATTAACTTCGAAGAACTCAAACTTCAAGCATACAATGATTATCTTTTCAAAAACATTTCATTAGCCAATGAAGAAGGATCTCGTTTGCTACTAGATTTGGAATGGGGGAAAGCATCTTTATCTGTCCAACAAGATACTATTGTTGATCTCGGAACGATCAAAAAACAGCTCTCTAGTTTTTGAATCGGGCTACATCATTATGATACTCCAGAAGAATTATTTGCAAATTATAGCGATCCTTCAGGGATTCAGACTTTATTTGTTCCAAAACTTTTGGATGGATGGAGAGTCTATGAAAGCATTAATGATCCAGCAGGAGCCATTTTACAAGTAAGAGAAGAAAATAATGCTCTCCTAAAACTAGAAAATCTAGATATCTCAAGTTATTTGAGCTCCAAATATCCTTTGAGTATTGATAAAAAAACGATTATCCAGCAGCTCAATCAAGAAGGTATTTCTACTTTAGCTTCAGCAGAAGCCACCAAACTAGAAAAAGGAAATCTTGTCTACTTTTTTTATAATAACTACTATCTCCCAGCACTACAATTTTCTTTACCAGGAGAGAAAAATCAAAACATCTTTATAGTGCTTTATTAATTATTGGTATTTAGGATCAACTTGTTATAAACAGTTTTCGCATCATCCATTTTTATTTTTGTTTTCTCTTTGAGAGGTTTATATGCCTCAGCATTAGGGGAAACATGATTAATTAAATATGAACTAGCTTTTTGGATACTTTCTTCCAAATTTTTAGATTCAAAATTTGTGCTAAAAATAGAGTACTTCGATTCTTTTATTTTTGTTAAATAACCATCTTTTGTTTGTGAGATAGTAACAACAAAATCATTATATACAGGAACCGTATGAACTATACTTAGTTCTAATTCTTTTTTTATTGGATCTAATTTAAACCCCTTTTCTTTTGCAAACATTAGTGCTTCTAGTTTTTGATATGCAGCATTTCATTTTTCGGGAACTGATGTCCTACCTGGATCTTTTACTAAAAGATTAAGTTTACCACCAATAATCGCATTAAATTCATAGAGATTCTCTATTTTTATGCTTTCTTTATTCCCTTCTCTTTTTCAATTTTTAAATCCCTCTATAGTGTATAGATTATTTTTTTCTGGTTTAATATATATGTTATAATTGATTCATTTTCGATGATAAGGAAAATTTATTGCTCATTTTTTATGATCATAACTAGGTTGTTTTATAGTTTCTTGTATCTGATCACTTAGTTGTTGAGTTTCTTTTTGAATATCAAACATTAAATTTTCAATCTCTGATTTTTGATCTAGTAGTTCTACCATATTTATACTTATAAGTGAATAAATTTTATTACAACTCTAGTATACTGAAAAAATCAAAAAAATCAAAAAAACTGACCTCTTTTCAAAGTCAGTCTTTTTTATATTATTTAAATTTTATCGACTAATCAGCATCGATTACCTCTCCCTCACTAGGAGTTTCATCTCCTTCTGTAGTTGCATCAGCACTCCCCTCTCCTGGCTTATCTGGAGTTGGTTGTACCTGATACTTTTGGAAAAGGGTTTGAAACTGAGTCTGGATTCTTTCGATTTCAGAGTCAATATGGGTTTTTTCTGCATCTTCTTTATCTTTTACTGCTTTTGCATCTGCAATGAGTTTATCGATCGTTTCTTTATCTTCATCTGAGATTTTATCTTTGTGTTCTTCTTTGAGATTTTCAATCTGATAAGTAAGAGATTCAAGCTGATTTTTGGATTCAACGACCTCTTTTCTCTTTCTATCCTCTTCTGCAAACTTTTCTGCATCTGCTTTTGCTTGAGCGATATCTTCATCAGAAATATTGGTAGATC
>CAYTFB010000096.1:0-2913 GCA_964437055.1 uncultured Candidatus Peribacteria bacterium | reverse complement strand
CGGGAATGCAGGATTTGCTGAGCAACAAGGACTCTCAGTACCGGAGGAATATAGCAGCTTTGCAGAGATGGGAAAGACTCCTCTGCTCCTCTTTACTGATACAGAAATCATCGCTCTCTATACTGTAGCTGACCAAATCAAAGATACTGCTCTGGTTACCATCCAGGAACTCAAAACACTCTGAATCATCCCGGTAATGATCACTGGAGATCACCAAAAAACTGCTCAATATGTCGCAACACAAGTAGGGATCGATCAGATATATGCTGAGGTAAAACCCACAGAAAAAGCTGCCACACTCCAAAATATCCGCTCTCAGCTCCAGGAAGGAGAAACTATTGCCATGCTAGGAGATGGAATCAATGATGCTCCAGCACTCGCAACAGCAGATATTGGGATCGCGATGAGTACGGGAACTGATGTAGCTATTGAAAGTGCAGATATCACGCTCCTCCATGGAGATCTGTCTAAACTCCTCAAGGCAATCAAGATCAGTCAACTCACTCAATCAGCAATCAATCAAAATCTCCTCCGAGCCTTTGGCTATAATATCATTGGAATCCCATTAGCAGCAGGAGGATTTTATCCTTTTACCGGATGGATGCTCAATCCTGCATTTGAGGGAATGGCAATGGCATTTAGTGATCTGACCGTGGTAGGAAACTCTCTCAGACTCCAAGCAAAAAAAATCTAGTAATTCCCTAGCAAATCAGTACTACTATTTCCGTAAGTAACAACTAAGCTATTTTTTATTTAAAAATTTTAGCATCAGATGAAAAAAATAACCTTTTTATTGGGAATCAGTATTCTTCTCAGTGGTTGTAGTCTTCTCTCTCAAACTCAAAATCCTAAATCTCAAAATCCAGAACTCAACGAAGAAACTGTTTGGTATCCCAAAGATTTTGATACACAAGAGCTCGCTTTGATCGGAGAAGCTCCAGATTTTGAAAGCGTTTACCAAGAATTAGCAAGGACCGATGAAAGCTGTAAAGCAAGCTTTGAAGAGTATTATCACAATAGTTTAGCAGACTATGATGATCTCGCAAATCCTATCCAATATCTCGATCTCATCAGAACTCAATCCGGAGACTGTGCAATCGGATTTTATACTACAGAAGGAGGAGATGATTTCTGGTATGTTTTGAATATCGAGGATCCAGATGCTGAGCCACTTTTTGCTCTCAGCTGTGAAAAAACCTGGGATGAAGAGAGCCAAGAATTTCACTACTGTGATGAGGAGGAAATCTTTGCCAATCATCTCCTCTATCAGCAATTTATGGTCCTAGACTAAGAGAAAATAGGAGAAGAATATAGCAAGGAAATTTGAACAAATAGCTAATGAGAAGAGAACTAAGCAAGAAATTAGGAATTTTTGATCTGAGCGACCAAACGCTGTAGCTCAGGAATAACCTCTTTTAGGAATCGAGGGTTCTTTGCCTGCCGACGAAAATTGAGAGGGCTAGGGTGAACCAAAGGAAAAAAGTCTGGCAAATACTCCTGATAAGATCTGACCGTTTCCGTCAGATTTTTTTTCTTATAGGATTTGAGATAAAAGTCCTGTGCATATTTTCCGATCAAAAGGGTCAACTGAATCTCTGGCATCAAAGTAAGGAGCCTCGGATGTCGGTAGGAAGCAAAATCCTTCCTCGGAGGCAGATCGCCATGCTCCCCTTTGCCCGGATAGTAAAAATCCATGGGTAATAAGGCAATGAGCTCCGTCTGATAAAATTCTTCCTTGGATACTCCGAGCCAACTACGCAAGGTATCTCCACTTTTATCATTTCGGACAATTTGAGACTCCTGGGCCTGATGGCCTGGGGCTTGTCCAATAATCAAAATCTGGGCATGAGAAGAGGCCGTATAGAGAGGAAAAGTTTCCTGATCCGTAAATACTTTATTCATAGGATGTTGGATAATTTCTTGCCTAATCTGATCAAAAGAGTCCATTTTGATAAACTAAGGGATAAAAACTTGCTTCTATGCTAATCCAATAAGTAGATTTTGCAAGGAGAAATAAAAAATTTTATTATACCAATTATTTGACAAAAGCAAAGCAAGAAAGTGGCAGATTACTTGCAAAAAAAAATCTAATCGCTATCTTTGCTAGGATTTTAGTTTTTTTACCCTAAAAAATAATGACGATTTACACAATTATCGCCAGTACTATCGCAATAGTTTTTGTTGCACTCGGGAGCATCCTCCCAGGATTCCCGATGAAATATGGGATCAATCCGAGACTTTTTGGACTACTTGGAATCCTCCTCCTGTGGATCACCCTTATGATCAAGCCTCTTTTTGGCATCCTCACTAGAGGGATCAAAGCCATCAAAGCCAAAGGACATACTTGTCCAGTAGGATCCGCGCTACAAAAGGCAGTAGCATGGGCACTCAAATATAGGAGAGGATTTGGGATCACCACTTTCCTCCTCATTCTCATGCACGGAGGAACTTTCCTCACCATGTGGATTTCCAATAACTGGCGAGCAATGCAATCCAAAAAAGCCTTTGCAATCGCGGGGATGTTTGGATTGGCGATGCTGTTGGTAGGATATCTGACTTCCAATGACTATAGTATGAAACTTTTGAAAAAAAACTGGAAAAAAGTACAGATGGTAGCATATCTCGGATTGATCGGTGGATCTGCACATATTCTTTTTATCAATTTTGAGAAGAACTACTGGATCCTGATCCTGATTGTGATCTATCTAGTTTTGAAAGTTTGGGATTTCCTCGCTAGCAGGAAAAAGAAAAAATAAATCAGACTTTGTTTAAAATGATCAATTATCTCAAAGCTCCCAATGGGAGCTTTTTTTGAAAGAAAAAATTGGAAAATCAAAGCAACATAAGAAAGCTTGTAAATAGGTTTCATCGGTAGATAGTCTATAAATATATCCTGATACTACCGACGCAATA
>CAYTFB010000095.1:0-2919 GCA_964437055.1 uncultured Candidatus Peribacteria bacterium | reverse complement strand
CTTGGAAGATTTATTTGTCTGGGTTTGGATTGCTGAGTGAGAATTTTGCTCAAATGCAACTAATGCCAAGTCATAGTCATGCTCTAATTGCTGCTGGATCCAATATTTAGGTAAAGTGCCAAGTACTTTGGTCAAAAGAATATCTCGTTGAATGGTAAAATTTCTCCTCCCTTTGAGAAGCTCATTGAGTTCACTGACACTTTTTCAGATTTTTTGTGCAAATGCTCTCTGAGAATATCAGAGCTCTTTGAGAATATTTTGCAATTCTTTACCTGGATGAGGATTCATGTTCTTTTGTATTAAAAGATAAATTCACTAATTCACTAAAACAGTGAACATTGATCACTATAAGATTTTCTTTTTCAAATTCAAACCTTTTTAGAAATTCACTACCATAGTGAACATCATCAATAAGACAAAGAAGAAAGCAGTTAAAATTGAAATTTAAAAATTCATTCACTACTATAGTGAACACCTTAAAATAACAACTTTCATAATAAATTCACTACAACAGTGAACACAAAAATAAACTAGACAAACAAAAAAAGAACTTTGAAAAAAAATTCACTATAATAGTGAACAGGATAATTAAATGCCAAAACATAACCGCCTATTAATTCACAGTAGCAGCGAACAAAATTAAAATTAACAAGAAACAAAAATTTACTATATCTATGAACACCCAAATCAAAGAAAATAAGAGAAGAGGATATAACTACAAAAAAAGTTACTCCTCAAGTTCTAAACCTACACAATAAAGTTGTAAGCTATCTCCTTTTTTTCTTTTCCCATAAAGCAAATCTCCCACCAAAGGATAACCAATCGCAGCAAAATGTGCTCTAATCTGATGGCGGATTCCTTTTTTTATCATTACTAAAGCAGTAGAAATGTTGCGATCACAATCATATTCAAACTCTTTAATAAAAGTTTTTTGTTGATGAATTTTACCTTTGATTTTATGGAGATTGGATTCTAATGCCACAACCATACGATCCTCGGAAAACTTATGATGTGCTAAGGGCAATGTTATCTCATTTCAGACTTTACGAAGGTAATAAGAAAGATCTCCTCGGGCTTCCAAAAGATAAATTTTATCAACCTTTCCTGACAACTGTAGAGACTTATAACTTTCTTTGATAGCGGGAGTTTTGGCAAAATAAAGTAAGCCTGTTGTTGGAGTATCCAATCTATTGAGCAAACCTAATTCTCCTCTAACTCAAAACTGAGTACTTAACTCCTTTACAATGAATTGAATCTGTAAATCTTTTGACTCAAGAAGCTTGTCTAGAAAGGATTTTTCCTTGCCAAAAGTAGAGGGAATTGCTGCTGGTTTCCAAAAATAATAACAAAAATTATCTTGATAAAAGAGTAGCTGCATCCAGAAAAAAAGACTAAAAATCTGAGAAAATTATTTTTTAAGTTTTTTTCCAAGCATCAAATATGCCATCGGAGCACCGATAAAGATACTAGAAAGAAATGCTGTCATCACTCCAATCCCTACCGTGAAAGCAAATTTTTGAATAATCCCAGTACCAAAAATCATCATTGCCACAAGCACTAAAATAGTAGACAAAGAAGTACCAATAGACCTAAGCATACTTTGCCATACACTATCTTCAAAAACTTTTAAGTAATCTATTTTTTTCTGACCAGAGTTTTTGGTTAAATTTTCTCTAATCCTATCAAAAATCACAATCACATCATTAATTCCATATCCAATAATCGTCAAAATTGCTATAACAAAGACACTATCAATCTGTACCGTTGGGTTAATACTCATCCACAGACCATAAGCTCCTAGTGGTACAGAGATATTTAAAACTGAAGTTGCCACGACTACTGCCACCAAAATCGTCGGAGGAATAAATTTTCTTACTGTTCCAAAAGAAAAAATCATATAAATTGACATAGCAATGATTCCAAAAATAAGAGCCTTAAATGCAGTATTTTGCATATAAGAACCAATACTAGGTCCTACCACTACCCAGTCATGAATCATATCTACATCTGCGATAATATTTTCTGTTACCAAAAATGACTGTACATCTTCTGAAAGTTCTTTTACCAAAAGGTCATTATTGAGTCTAGTATTAATTTTTAGCTTAGTTTCATTTTTATTTTTTTCTACATGAATATTTGAATCTCCATAGCCATTGGTATGCAAGTATTCTGACAAAGAGTTTGAAATCTGATCCTGAGAACTAGTTGTCTGAAAAGACATGCTAATTCCTCCAGTAAATTCTTCTGAGAGGTTCATATTAAAGAAAAAAAGTACTCGAGAAATTCCTAGAATAAAAGCTCCAACCAGTAGCCAAAGATAAGAATTTTTAATCACACTAACAAAAGGTTTCATCAAAAATCACTATTAAATAATAAAGAAAAAAAACAAAACAATAAAATAGCAAAAACTACTATACTTTTTTCCTACAGAGTTTCAAGCAAAGCTAAGAAAAAATCAAAAAATACCCCAAAAAAGAAATTTAAAAAAATTATTTGGAAGTAATTTGGAGCATATAAATTTATACTATAATTTTTTAGATCAAATTGACGACAATCTTTACAATCGCATAAGAAAGCATCGCAATAACCACTCCAACTGCAGCACCAATAAATGCCCATTGTGCTTGTTTCATTGCCTTTTTATCTCCCTGTGCAGTAATCAACTGAAACCCTCCATAAAGAATCATTACTGAAGCTACCAATCCCATCGACCATCGAAGATAGTTATTAATGGTATTCAGAGTTCCAATGATCGTATGTTCTCCTACCCTAGAAGTATCCTCTGTACGCAAATCTTGATTTGGTCCAGGGAGTGGTGTCTTGACTTCTAATCAAAAAATTGGCATTAAAACCACCATTCCTAGTAAAAATCCACAAAAAATCTGTTTTATTTTTTTTATCATCTTTTGATTGCTAAGA
>CAYTFB010000094.1:0-3001 GCA_964437055.1 uncultured Candidatus Peribacteria bacterium | reverse complement strand
AATAAATTACATAAAAAGTCTGATTGAAATTTTGATAAAATAAAAAGCCATCACAAAACTAATTCCTAGTTTCAAAATCCCACTGACAAAAATACCTAAAAAACTTCCAATTGCAGGATTTAGACTTTTTTTCCAATCTCTGATTTTCCACCATTCTCCCAATAATGCTCCTAAAAATGGTCCAATCAAAATTCCAATCCATCCACCCAGCATTCCTAGAAAGGTTCCAATTCATGCTCCTCGACTACCGTATTTAGTGCCCCCCAAAGATTTGCTTGTCAGCATTGGCATCAAGAAATCCAAAACTAAGACCAAAACAACAATCACTCCTCGAATAATAAGGAAAGAAGTGCTATAGGGTTGTTTGGCCATAATATGCTGTAAAAGAATCCCCACATATACCAACTGAGGACCAGGTAAAATAGGCAATACACATCCCAAAATCCCCAAGATAATTGCAAATCCTCCCACTAGAGTTCCGATGATCGCTAGCGACATTCTTCTAAAGTTGAATCGCTAAAATCCTGAGTGCCAATTTTTTTGATCCAATCTTGGAAGAGAGCCCCCTTTTCTTCAAAATTTTTCCATAATGAATAGCTTGGAGAGGCAGTAGAAAGTAATGCAATCTTACCAGGAGCTGTGACCTGATAAGCAAAACGAACGGCATCCTCCATCGACTCGGTATGAAACATATTCCCCTGGAATCCCGAAAAAAGCTGAGCGATCCTCTTGCCAGTTGTAGGGAAAAAAATCAGATTTTTGATTCAGAGTTCTTGGATCTTTTCTACTAAGGATTGAAATTCATAGCCCCTATCTTGTCCTCAGAGAAAAAGCGTATCGATCCTAGCTCCAAAGGTATTTAGTGCTTCAATGGTACTTTCAGGACTGGTAGAAATCGCATCATCATAAAAGACAATTTCCTGATAGGTACCGACATATTCCATCCTATGAGGAAGGCCTTTAAAGTCCTTGATAGCTTGTTGCATCTGTTGCGGAGTAATACCAAGCTGAGTAGCTACAGCAATCGCTGCAGAAATATTTTGCAAGTTGTGCTCTCCGAGCAAAAGTCTTTCTTGGGTAGAAAAAAGTGGCTGATTTTCCTGATAAAAATCTCCTTCTTTTCGGTAAAAGCTCCCTCCCTGTCCATAGCTAATCAAATGATCATAGCTAGTTGCTAAATGCTGATCAGCAATAGTTTTTGCTAAGACGATATTTTTTTCTGACCCTTGGAGAATCCTGAGTTTGGCTTGGATATAATGCTCCAAACCACCGTGCCAGTCCATATGTTCTGGGAAGATTGCTCCCAAAACAGAAATCTGATTTTTTTTGTGTAATCTCTCTAGCATATAGCTTGAAAGTTCGCAAACTACCCAGTCCCACTCCTCTTCAAAATCGATCAAATCTAGTACCGGAGTCCCGATATTCCCCAGCAAACAACTACGATAGTCAGCAGCTTTGAGCATTGCATGGATCAAAGAAGCCATCGTAGATTTACCTTTACTGGCAGTCACAGTAATCACCTTTCCTGGATAATGATCGAAAAAAAACTGCATCTGAGTCGTCATCTTGTCCTCATAGGCTTGTAATGCTGGAGAATAAGGAATCCCAGGAGATTTGAAAATAATATCAAATTCATCTAAATGTTCTAGATAGTTTTCTCCTGAATGAAGATGGACTCCTGCATCGATTTGAAGATTTTCATCAGCATCGAGTACTGAAAGTTTTTTGAAAGTAAAATTGTTGGCAAGGAGAAAATTGAGGGTAGATTTACCCTCTACTCCAAATCCCAAAATCGCGATACTTTTGTCCTGGAAAAGATTCTTGTCTATCATTTTATTGCATTAGAAGAATAAAAGTCAGACTCTTCTTTGTCTCATCATAGTAAAAAGTAAAAGAACTGCAATTGTTTTTTATAGAATAAAAAAAGCCATAAATACTTATGGCGATTCTTTCAAATAAAGAAGAAAACTAGAATATCAATTATCTCAACTTTTTATGCATACGCTTTACAAAGTAAATAGCTACTCCACTCATCAGACTAGCTACAATAATCAACTCTATCACAAATACTGCCAAGATATCAATCAGGTAACCTCCAAAAATCGTAAACAACGAAGAACTAAATAGAGCCATCACCAATCCATCCAAAGGAATCAATGTTGCTAGCAGCAAGATCAGCATCAATGCCAAGCCTACTCCGAGAGTAATAAAAGAGATATTGAGGAACGGTCTAATGATTTGATAGCTACTGGCTCACAAAAGTTTTTTTGCCTGAATATCCAATGAAAAGCGAGTAAAAATACTCTTGAGGAAAAAGACAGAAAAAGTCAAAATAGCGACCAACATGACCAGCACTACTCCATAAGAGAAAATCTGGATAAAATTGGACATATTGATGACATTCAAGATCCTATTTTCTTGGACTTTGACGGCATTATCTGAAAGTTCATCCATATTAAGGATGTGGTTTTCATGCTGCATCAAAATAGTTTTCATCGCATCAAATTCTCCCTTATTGGAATACATCACATAGAGTGTTGCTGGGAGAGGATTTTTGATATCATATTTTTTCAGGGTTGTGAGAAGATCTGGAACTCTTTTTTCTACAAATTTGAGTGCCTGTTCTTTGGAAGAGAATTGCACTTTGAGTCCAGAGTTTTCTAGCTCAGATTTGATCTTGAGTACCTCTGATTGCTGATCTGAAAAACTATCTCTCAGATAGATATAAACTCCGAGTTTACTTTTCATTTCGGTATTAAATTTATTTCCAGAGACTGCAATAGCCAAAAACACATTGAGAAAGAAAAGCAAAAAACCTGTCAAAACACTGATCAAAATCAAGGGTCTTCTATATTTTCTGATCATTGCTTGAGTATCTTTTTGGATCAGATTAAAGGTAAAGTCTTTTTTTGTTTTCATTGAAAAGCAAAGAATAAATAAAAGTCAGAATTATTTTTTGATATGAAATTTGTTTTTTGCTGCGAGAAATTTTTCAAAAAGT
>CAYTFB010000093.1:0-3041 GCA_964437055.1 uncultured Candidatus Peribacteria bacterium | reverse complement strand
AAACAATGTTTCTCTTTTTGATCAAAATCGCCCTCAAAAGATCTGGATTGGTAGAGTTTTCCTCAAAAACCTGCTTTTCCATCTCGAGCATATCAAGACTAAATTTGTTGAGTCCTAGCAGAGTTTTATCATACATCACATCAAAAATTTTGTAGAGAAGATAGTAAGGAGAAATCTTGTACTCTTCTGCATCTTCCCCTTCTTCTGCCAACTCTGCCTGATAGTCTTTTCTGATTTTTTCGATATTATTGGTAGGATATTTGGTGATAGTGAGGACAAAATTTTTCCCGAGGATGATATTCATCTCATTGGTAACATATTTTCCCGTCTTTTCGTTGTATTTGGGGAAATGGATGATGAGGAAAAGATACTCATCATAGACATCAATCTTGTCATGAGTGGTAGGTTCCAAAATATCTTGCTCGATCATCTCATGGAGATCGAGATCTTGGATCACTTCTTGGATCTCGGTATTGGTAGGTCTGGTGAGATAGATCCATTTGATCTTTCAAATTTGGAGACTGCTTTGGCCCATCAGCAAAGAGATAAAACAACTAAAAGCCTGATATTATATTATGTAAGAATGTTTTTGGCAACTAAGATCCTGGAATAGCGGAAATAAGGACATGAAGGAATGGTTTGAAGGAACTGCGTTAAAGAACTGACTTTGAAGAAAGGAAGGAAGGATATTTAGACATTAAACTTGAACACAATCACATCCCCATCCTGGACAATATAGTCCTTTCCCTCTAGACGAAGTGCTCCCTTTTCTCTGGCCTTGGACCAAGACCCTAGCTCTAGCAGCTGAGTAGTATTGATCACTTCTGCTTTGATAAATCCTCTCTCAAAATCGGTATGGATCGCTCCCGCCGCCTGAGGCGCTGTGGAATGAAGGGGGATCGTCCAAGCTCTGGTCTCCTTTTCTCCCGTGGTAAAATAATACATCAGTCCCAGTTCCTTGAATGCCAAAGCGATCAAATCATCCAAGGTGGGTACTTTTTCACTGGAGAGTTCAAAGAGTTCTGCCAAAAATTCTGCTCTCTCCTCAGGAGCTAGATCCATCATTTCAGATTCTATTTTGACGCAGACTACCGCTACGGGAGCTTGAAATTTGGCTACAAAATCCTGCTGGATTTGCTCGGCTTGAGCGAGATCTGACTGATCGATATTGATCGCATAGACAAACGATTTGAGGGTGAGAAAGTTGTAGGATTTGATCAGCTTGAGCTCTTCCTCGCTCAATTCTGCTTTGATCGTGTTAGCCAGTTTACCTTCCAACAAAACCGTCTGAATTTTTTCCAAAATGGTGGCTAATTTTTGGTCAGCTTTGTTGTTGGCAATCCTGGCTCTCTTTTGAAGCGGAGGCAGGGTCTTTTCTAGCTGCTCAAGATCTGCAAAGATCAGCTCGGTATTGATGATTTCTCTATCTCTCTCGGGATCTACCGTTTCCTCTACATGTACCACATCCGCATCTCTAAAATATCTCAGCACCTGCACGATCACATCTACTTCACGAATATGAGAGAGAAATTTGTTGCCCAGTCCCTCACCTTTACTCGCTCCTCTCACTAGTCCCGCAATATCGACAAACTCGGTCGTAGCATAGATTCTTTTTTGCGTATTAGACATTGCGCTGAGCTGATCGATCCTGGGATCTTTGACCTCAACAATCCCAACATTGGGCTCGATGGTACAAAAGGGGAAATTTTCAGCTGGAGCTGCATAGGATTTGGTCAGCGCATTGAAAAGGGTAGACTTGCCGACATTGGGCAGTCCAACGATACCAATTTTCATATCGTAAGCAGAGAAAAAAGATAAAACAAAACTGGATTGAGTCTAAGGAAATAGGAGTTTTTTACAAGTAAGAGTTTCTGAGACTAAAAAAAAAAGAAAATAGTAAAACAAGGAGATAAAAGCAAAAATCTCAGCAAAGATAATAAATCAAGAAAACATTCCTATCTCCTAGCGATTTGCTCCAAGATCTTCTGAGAAAAATCTTGCCAAGTCAAATTATGATACCATTCCTGGATTTCCTCCCTTTCTACGCTCAATCCATGCAGATAATTGCTCAAAAAAAACTTTTCTTTGAAATATCCCTTTGCGATCAATTTGATCAGATATTGCTTTCCTTGCTCAAAAAACTCTGGATCCAATCAGATTTTCTCAACAGTAGGAACAGAAATCCAAATATAATCTCTAAACTCATCCCAAGTAGGAGTAGCAAAGTAATATTGTCCTTGCTGATACCTCATCTGATAATGAAAATAACTCTCCAAGATCAGCCAACATCCTAGTAAGGTTCGATACTCTTTGGCACTAGCTCCTTGAATTCCAATCATTATAAAAGCTTCCTCTTCAAACTCAAAAGGAAACAAAAAAGACTGAGCATCAGTTCTCTTTTTAGAGAGAAAATGAGATCCATGATGTAAAAGCTGATACTCTTGGTCCTGAGCTACCTCATCCTCAAAAATCAAATAATAATCTGGCTGATAATATTGCTGATGATACTTTTGCAGTTTTCCCCAGCTTATCCCTCTCCAATCTGTCAATTCAATAGAAGGATCTACAATTCTTTTGAGCATCGCTTCATAGATTCTAATGCCAAAATGAGGAGTAGACAATTCAGATTTAAAGATTTTCTTTTCATATTGATAGGTTTCTTTAGACAAAGGAGTAGCTAAAATGTTTAAAAGTTTCTCTAACTCCAAACTATGATCAAAATTTATTTTGGTCCATTCTCCAGATATTGAGGCACTTAGAGCAAACTTTTGCTCAAAAAAATCCTGAACACTTTCCAAAGCTCCCCCAAAACAATGTTCCAAAAGATGGGGAATACTTTGTGAATTTTCTTGTAAAGGAGTATAGATATAAAGTTGCATCAGGATTATTGAAACTAAATACTAAGATCAACCAATACTCTTGATCAGAAAAAATTTTAGACAAGCTCGAGAAAAGGAACTTTTTAGATATTCCACACTGATAAATTCCTACTTCAGCTCCTCCACCTCTTGCATCACTTTATGTGTAGGATAGGCTCCCAG
>CAYTFB010000092.1:0-3113 GCA_964437055.1 uncultured Candidatus Peribacteria bacterium | reverse complement strand
CAGTACTCTTTCGGTTCTTCGTTGAAGATAACGAGTCCTTGAATCTTGCTCTGATTTTCTCCAGTGGAAAGATAGCTAGCTTTATTCCATTCCCTGATATCTTCTAAATCCATATTGTTGGGCATAAAAGAGCTTGGAGAAATGAGATAACCTTTTAGGATATTTTCAGCAGGAGTGAGAGGACTTGCCTTTCCAAAACAACTATTATCAATCTCTATCTGAGAGATAGGACCTTCTATCGCTGCTGGCATATTACCATTCCAAGCAAAACTAGAAACTATTAAGTCCTGAGGTGTCGATTCTCCCGCAAGTTTCCCAGAGACACGAGAAATATTTACACTAGAAATATTTTTCATTGGAATCTCTTCAGTACTAATATAGTTTTGTTCTAGGAGTTTACTCCAAAAAAGTCTGATACTTTTTTCATGGATATTTCCTCCATAAGCACTCCTATTCATTGGACTTGCATCAGCATTTCCTGCTCGCATCAAAACTACCTTACTCGGAGTATATCCAGCCAGCCAGCCATCTCTAGGACGAGAACCACTTTCTGTCACGACATTGGAAGTTCAGCTTTTGAGAGCATAATTGAATCCTGCTACATTAAATTTACCTACCCAGCCAGCCAATCTATTGCTCGGAGTAGCCAAGATTTTCCAAAGGAGAGAAATCACTCCTGCATCAATAGTTTTTTCTTGAAATTTAGTTTCTTTTTCATAAAGGATTTTCCCATCAGAAGTTCTGATTTCCAAAATAGGATCAATCACTGCAGGTTCCTCTCTCGTGAGATGGCTATAAGCATTTGCAAGTTCAAGCATACTAACTTCTCCAGCTCCCAGCGAAAGGGGATATCCGTATTCGATACTATCTTTGATTCCAGCAAGTCCAAGCTTTTGTAAAAAGGGTTTTGCTACACTCTCTCCTCCCAATGCTAGAAATAGCTTAACCATAGGGATATTTCTACTATTTCCTAGAGCGATCCTCAGTGGAATCATTCCATCAAATTTTCCATCAGCATTGTTTGGAGTATCTTTCCCTATCGTAAAAGGAATATCATAAATCGGAGTATCTATTGTGAGAGGAAGTTTGAGGAAACCTAATGCATAAATCAAGGGTTTGATTGCAGAACCAGACTGTCTCGGTCTCCTCACCATATCATTTTGTCCTTCAATAGTTTCATTAAAATAATTGAGCGATCCTACATAAGCAAGAATATCTCCATTATTGGTATCAGTATAGATCAGGGAACCATTACTTGCTCCATATTCAAAAAAGGTTGCAACATTGCTAGTGAGAGATTCTTCTGCGATTTTTTGGATTTCATAATCAAGGGTAGTTTTTACTACCAATCCTCCTTCTTTGACAATCTCTTCTCCAAATTCTTTTTCCAAAAGATCTTTAATCCAGAAGACAAAATGAGGTGCTTTGATATCAAAGGTACTAGACTCAAAATTGAGAGTAAGCGAGTCTAGGAATGCTTCTTTGGCTTCATCATCATTGATCATCCCATCTTCAAACATTCTCGTCAAGGTCAGGAGCGTTCTTCCGTTGATATATTTGATACTATAAGTTTTTCCTTCGATATTAACGCTCATAGGAGCCAGAGAAACCATAAACTTTACAAAAGCATTATTGCTTTTTTTATCTGAAACTTTGGCCTTTTCTACATTTTTAATATATTCAGAAATTACCGCTGATCTAACATTTCCCTCAAAAGGAATAGGCTCTCCCTTATCATCAGAAACCTGAAAATATCCCATCAGTTTTTTGGGACTATAAGGATTATAGATAGAGGGACCATTTGGAATCGAAGCAATTACTGCTGATTCTAAAACATTGAGTTCTTTGGCAGATTTATTGAAATACATCTTGCTAGCTGCCTGTACTCCATAACTATTGTTTCCGAGGAAAACATAATTGAGATAAAGTTCTAGGATTTTTCTTTTCATTTCTACCTTTACCTCAGCACCAGAGAGTTTTTTATTTTCGTCTCTGATTTGTTTTTGGAGGGTGGTATTGAGTTTTTTGGAAAGGACGATTTGTTTGAGTTTATAGTTGATTTTTGCAAAAAATCCTTTACCAATTCCTCTTTTGAGGTTGAATACATTGGTAATGAGCTGCTGAGGAATGGTGGAAGCTCCTCCTCCTTTTTTACCCAGCATGGTTTTGATCCCAGCTCTAAAAATTCCCATTGGATCCAATCCTTCATGGTCTCGATATCTTTGATCTTCGATCGCTATAATCGCATTGATGAGATTGGGACTGATCTCATCAATACTCACATATTCTCTATTTTCATCAAAAATCTTATAAAGTTCTACTCCATTTTTGTCGGTGATCACTGTTGCTTGGGAAAAAACCATATTTTTTACCTGACTAACATCTGGCAGATCTTTGAGTACCTGGGTCTGAAAATAGCCAATCACAAAAACAACCCCAAAGAGGAAAAGAAATCCAAATGAGAGGAGAATCCATTTTTTGAGCTGTTCTTTTTTTTCTCCAGATCGTTTTTTTGTTTTCTTTTTAGGTCCAAAAGAATATTTGGAAACAGACCTAGGAGTATATGCCTGCATCGGATTTTTTTGCATTCTGAATGATCATAAGCTAAAGCTAAAACCAGTTTAAGGATTCCAGCTCAAAAAACAAGCTTTATCAATAGCATAAAAGTCTGAATTGAGAGATCTTTTCCCTACTGGAGAGCTAGCTTTAGTTTGAAATTTGGAGCTAAACAAAAACCTCAAATCTAGCTTTGAGGTTTTTGAGAATATAATATTTTATTTGAAAATTGTGTGTAAAGATTAGTGATAAATATATCCGATAATTTTTGAATTGCTGATAGAATCTCGTCTCTGAGTCACCACATATTTTGAAGAGTAGTTCATATCTTCTACCAAAATTTTACCAGAATCTGGATAGTATGCTAATACGATTCCCACATGTCCAGCATAACTCGTCAAAGGTCCATACACAATGATACCACCGACTACTGGAGTAGCTTTACTCGTTTTGATTCCAGCATCTTTTGCTTTTTGACTCTGTGCATTTACATACCAATCTTTAGCATTTCCTCAGAAAAGTCTTTGACCATCCTGGAACATCCAAGGAGATTTGTA
>CAYTFB010000091.1:0-3123 GCA_964437055.1 uncultured Candidatus Peribacteria bacterium | reverse complement strand
AAATAATTGATCCCTAGACCGAGGATGATGGCGAGAGGCACGAGCATGATTGAGTATTGTTGGAAATAAAAGTCAGTTTTTTGCTTCTTTTTTTATCAAGATGAGATTAGTCAAAAGACTATATCAATGTGCATTGAAATTGCAAGGAATAAAAGTCTCTTTTTTACAAAAAAATGATTGGAATTTGCTCATCAAAGTAATAGAATAGCGAGAGATTAATCAGATTTTTTTTTCATTATTTTTAGTTTTAAGAGGAGGGATGGCAGATTTGTATAGTAAATCCAAGCTGAGAGAGGCGGCAAGCACTTTTGAGAATATGGATCTGAGTGCAGAGATTGAGATCCTCCAGCAACTCTCTCGTGATTTCCAGGCCAAAAGCACCGAAAATGAGACCCAATACGAACAGATTTTCAATGATCTCTTTTTTGGGCAATTGCTGGGATATGAAAATGGAAAACACAGAATCCCTCAGGCAGGGACTCCCATCGGAGGCAAGAGAGCAGATCTGGCTTTAGGATTTTTTGAGGATAATAAATACAATTTTGAGGGAGTGAGAGTGATGGTCGAGCTCAAGAGCTCCAATATTTCCCTGGATCATAAACAATACGGACATGGAGGACAGACTCCAGTAGATCAGGGATTTGGCTATAAAACTGCTTTCAAAGATTGCTCTTGGCTGATTGTGAGTAATTTTGCATCGATTAGGTTATATAGAGACAATAAACAGGATTTCCAAGGATGGACTTTGGAACAATTATTAGATCCAGAAAATCAGTATTTTCATCTCAGATCTCTGCTAGGACTGCTCAAGCGCAATTATCTGATCGGAGAGAGAGGGACTATAGCTAGGAGTGAACACTATCTCTCAGAGTTTCGTATCCAGCAAGAAAAGATTTCCAAAGCTTTTTACAAAGAATACTCTGAGCTGAGACTGGAGCTGATCAATGATATCAAATATCATAATCCTACTCTAGATGTAGAGACATTGGTTTCCAAAGCACAGAAGATCATCGATCGTATCATTTTTATCCATTTCTGTGAGGATTATGGACTCTTGCCAGAAGGGAAACTGCTAGAAGTCATCGAACACAACAAATCGCTCATCAATATCAGTATCTGGCAGATTTTGACAGGATTTTTTGAGGCGGTCAATACCGGGAGTAGCAAGCTCTGAATCCCCAATGGCTACAACGGAGGACTCTTTGCCAAAGATCAGGTTTTAGATGCATTAAAAGTCGGAGATACGATCTGCAAAAAGTTTGTAGAGATCGGTAAATATGATTTTGCAGAGGAGCTTTCGGTCAATGTCTTGGGACATATTTTTGAGCAAAGCATCTCCGATATCGAGCAGCTCAAAATCGATCTCCTTGGAGAAACTCTAGAAACTGAGCAGCTCGTAGAAAAGAAAACTTCCAAGCGCAAAAAAGACGGGATTTTTTATACTCCTGAATATATCGTGGACTATATCGTCCAAAATTCCCTCGGGAAATATCTCAGCGAAAAAGAGGAATCCTGCCTCCACAAACATCGCAACAAGAAAAACGGAGAACAGCTCGCTTACCAAGAGTATCAGCAGATTTTGCAACAGGTCAAAGTGCTGGATCCTGCCTGTGGGAGTGGAGCATTTCTGGTGAGAGTGTTTGATTATCTGCTGGATGAAAATATTAGAGTGGGGGAAAAGACGGGGACACTGTTTGATAATGCGGCGATCTACAAGAGCATTCTGGAAAACAATCTCTATGGAGTGGATCTGAATCCTGAATCGGTGGAAATCACCAAACTTTCTCTCTGGCTCAAGACCGCAGAAAAGGACAAAAAGCTGAACAATTTGGACAAAAATATCAAGTGTGGGAACTCTTTGATCGATGAGGAGAGTATTGCTGGGGAGAGTGCATTTGATTGGCACAAAGAATTTCCAGAGATTTTTGCTGAGGGAGGATTTGATGTGATTGTGGGGAATCCACCATATGTAACTGTAAAAGCACTATCCAAGAAGGATAAAGAATTTTATCTTGATTCTTATCAAGTTGCAGTTTGACAGTTTGATTTGTTTGTTTTATTTTATGAAAAATGATTTAATCTTTTAAAAAATGATGGTTATTTATGTTATATTACTCCTAGTACTTTTATAAGTAATAAGGATTATTATTTTTTTAGAAAATTTGTTTTATTAAATACAAAAATATTAGAACTTGTAAATCTATGAGAAACTGTCTTTAGTGATGCAAATATAGATGTTGCTATTTTATCTTTTATGAAATCAAATAAATATAATAAAATAAAAATTATAAAAGATAGATATGAATTTGACTCAAATGTTTTTAAAAATATAGAACAAAAAAGATTTATATGAAATGATTTTTCAATAGAAATTAATTTAAATGAAAATGAGTTCGACTTACTTGATAAGATATATAAATGAAAAACTCTTTTATCTGAAATTTTAGATTTACCTAGATGAATAGAGTTTTGAAGTAATTCTGATAAAATTTTAAAAGATTATAGAGCAGGTGCTCATAAAATTATTTTTTGAAAAAGTATAGATAGGTATTGCTTAAATTTTGAAAATAATTTTGTTATGTATGAAGATAATTTATCTGTATTTAAGCCATTAGAAATTTATGAAAATGAAAAAATTTTAATTCAAAGGATTAGAAATTTATCTTTAAAAAAAAGGATTGTAGCTACTTATGATAATGAAAAGTATTTATGTACAAATACATTAAGGATTGGTTATTTAAAAAATGAGAGTTTTAATTTGAAGTTTATATTATCCATTTTAAACTCAAATCTTATTAATTTTATCTTTTTAAAAAGATTTTTAAATAAAGATATTTACTCTTTTCAATTGCAACAAATTCCTATTCCTAAAATTTCATCCTCTCAGCAACAACCTTTTATCGAAAAAGCTGAAAAAATGCTTGCCCTCAATGCAGAACTCTCAGAAAAATCCGACCTCTTTCTCCGCCTGCTGAGCAGCAAATATCAGATCGATAAACTTCCTAGAAAAATCCAAAAATTTCGAGAACTAGACTTTGCAGAGCTACTCAAATCCCTCAAATTGTCCAAACTTCCCCTGGCAGAGCAAGCCGACCTGATGCAGTATTTTGAGCAAAATAAATC
>CAYTFB010000090.1:0-3358 GCA_964437055.1 uncultured Candidatus Peribacteria bacterium | reverse complement strand
AATGATCAGAATCTTTTCACTCATCTCCAGGAAACGGTAGCAGAAAAATATCAAAGCGTTGTGACTGCAATCGTAGATAGCTACCAGAAACAGATCCAAAGATATAGTGAAAGCAAACAAAAAAGTCTGGTTTCAAAAGCAGTAAATAATATCAATGATGCGGTATTTCAGCTTTTGGCAAAATTCCCTGCAGACAAAAAACTTCCAACTAAAGAAAATACTTTTTATCAGACATTGAATTTATTAAAATTTGGATTGATTAAATCAATTGAACCATCTTATGATGCAGATTCTTGGAAAGAAATCATCCCTGCTGAGTGTAAAGCATTCAACGATGGATGTAATGTGTGTAATAAAGGAGAAGGAGATATCATTGCATGTACCTTGATGTACTGTGAGAATTACCAGAAACCAGTTTGCTTGGATGAAGTTGCAGAGGTAGAAACCTATGATGCAGATTCTTGGAAAGAAATCATCCCTGCTGAATGTCAGGCATTCAATGATGGATGTAATACTTGTACCAAAGCAGAAGGAGCTGATAGCGCTGCTTGTACGAGAATGGCTTGTGAAACTTATGAAAAGCCAGTTTGTCTAGATGAGACTAAATAATTCTGATTCCAAAAAATAATTTTAAAGAAAGTCCACTGAGTGTATTGGTGGGCTTTTTTGGGTCAAGAAAATTAGATTTTTTCTGCTTTTTGGTTGCAGTTTTGGGACAAATCGCTAGGATAAGAGATAGTTTTTATTTTTACTAGTATTCTTTTGCAATGAAGTATCATTCCCAGCTCCTCAAAAAATATATTTCTATCGATGATTCTCGAGAAAATATCGCTCAAAAATTTATCCTCAAGACTGCAGAGATCGAAGAAATTACTGAGAGGAAAATCCCAGATTCTATCGTAATAGGAAAGGTTTTAGAAGTCTGGAAGCATCCTGACGCAGACAAGCTCAATGTAGCCAAAGTAGACTGTGGAGAAAAGGGATCTTTCCAAATTATCTGCGGAGGAGTCAATCTCGCTACAGATCAGTTAGTGCCAGTTGCATTGGTAGGGACTCCTTTCCCTCAGGCAAATATTGTGATTGGAAAAAGGACTATGAGAGGAGTAGAATCTGAAGGAATGATCTGTTCCAAAGAAGAGTTGCAAATCTATGAGGATCTAGATACCCATGAGATTTGGGATCTCAGTAAGGATCTGGATGTAGAGGAGGCAGATCTTGGGCTTCCTCTGAGAGAAAAATTTCCTTGGCTAGAAGCGACGATCCTAGAGGTGGATAATAAAAATATGACCAATAGACCGGATTTGACCGGACATTTTGGTGCGGCGGTTGAGCTCAATGCCATGTATCCAGATGCTCAAATCAAGTACAATAAAGTCAAAGAATATCTAGAAAGTTTCAAGCATACCGAGATCTTAAATGTACTTACCCATACTGAGTCCAAACTTTCTCGCCAAGTACTAGGACAATCAGCCAATCTCAATGCCTATATTGCACTAGAGATCAATAAGGTAAAAATCCAAAAATCTGATTTTTTTGCGAGATTGCAGCTGCTAGATCTTGGCTCTCATCCGATTAGCAATTGGGTAGATTTTTCCAATCTTTTTATGAATATTTCTGGATTACCAGTACACTTTTTTGATGCAGATAAGATCCAAGGAGATTTGATTATCAGAGATGCAAAGGAAGGAGAAAAGTTTGTTGATCTTTTTGAAAAGGAGCATACCTTGCAGTCTAGCGATCTAGTCATTGCCGATGAGCACAAGATCTTGGCATTAGCAGGGATCATCTGAGGACTAGATAGTGGAATTTCAGAGAGTACAGAAAATATCATCGTAGAGCTAGCAAACTTTGATCCCATCGCGATCAGAAAAACCGGGATGAGACTCGGACTCAGGACTGATGCTGAGCTCAGATTTGAAAAAAATATCAATCCTCTCTATAGTCTCTATACCTTGCTCCTCTTTCTGGATGAGCTTAAATTTTATAGAAAAGGGCTCGGAGATTTTGAGGTTTCAGGGCTAGGGCATTATATCAATCCTAAACTCAACATCACTGCAAAAAAAGCCATTGATCTGGATTATCCTACCTTACAAAACTTTATCTTTGGAAAGCAGGCCGTAGATTTCAAACCACAAGCACAAAAAATTCTGAGTGATTTGGGATTTGAGCATGCGGGGGATACGGTTTTTGTTCCTTTCTGGAGGAGTCCAGAAGATATTACGATTCCAGAGGATGTAGCAGAGGAGATTGCTAGGATTTGGGGCTATGAAAACATCACTGCAGAGCCAATCCTCGCAGAGATCAAAGATCAGAAGATGGGACCTTTGGTGCAAATTACCAGAGTTTTGGAAGAAATTTTAGTCAGAGAATTACACTTTGATCAGAGTGAGACCTATCCTTGGGTTTCAGCTACTCAGCTTAAACTCTTTGCTCAAAATCCGGAACATCAACTTCAGCTCAAAAACCCTCTCAATCCAGAGACTCCTTATCTCAGAGATGGGATGGTCTATAATCTCTTGGAAAATGTGGCAAAAAATAGTAAATTTTTTGATGAGATCAAGATCTATGATATCGGACATATTCGACCTAGTGGATCAGCTACTGCTCCAGAGACGATGATCGATCCTAGGTATGCACAGTATTATCTAGGAGAGGAAAATGAACTTGGGATGCTCTATTATCAAAAATCTCTCTCCAACTGGGATGATGATCCTTTCCTCAAACTCAAGGGAGCACTTGATCATCTTCTCCAAAAACTAGAAATCAAAGGCAAAATTGATATCCAAAAGACGGATCAGGATGCTTTCCATCCTCAGAAACAACTCAGTATCATCTTGAGAAATGGTCCAGAACCTTTGGTACTAGGGCAGGTGGCTACATTACATCCCCTTCTACTCAAGCATTATAAATTTCCAGAGCAGTCACAAGTAGTGTATGCAAAGCTCAATATGAACCTCCTCTCTCAGCTCCTCTATAGCCAAGACATTTCTCAGAGTTATGAAACCTTGCAGGATCAGATCCTCTGGAGAGATCTGTCTTTTCTCCTTCCTAAAACTACTGACTTTAGTCAGTTGATCCAGACCCTAAAAAATATCAGAGCGATTGAGTCGGTGAAAGTCTTTGATCTCTATCAGGGAGAAAATCTTGCTGCAGATCAAAAATCTATTTCTATACAGATCAAGATCAAAGGAGAAGGAAATATGACTACTGAGCAGATCAATGAAGTGATGGCGCAGGCAATCAAAAAAGCAGTAGGAGTCGGAGCAGTATTGAGAGGATAGAGCTTGATCTTCTTACAGTTTGTTTCTTTATAAGTAGATTACTTTTTTATATACCATATAGAGGATGAAAAAACGAA
>CAYTFB010000089.1:0-3360 GCA_964437055.1 uncultured Candidatus Peribacteria bacterium | reverse complement strand
TTATTGTCTTCATCATAAGCTGTAATTACTCCCTCACTAAAAGTGAAACAAGATGGATCAGTAGGTTCAGCATCATCCAATAGCTGGATCGCTCAAGATGCTGGCATCATATCTCCTTGGATTAGAGTTTCATCTTCTCAAAGATCAGAATCTGCTGTTTCATCTGCATCTAAAGTATCAGATTCAGTTTGAGTGGTTTGAGTAGCATTTGCATCATCTACCAGCTCAGTCTCATACGCTAGCATTTCTCCGGATACTATGCCAGTTTCTCCTCAAAGAGAGATTTCTCAAGCATAGATATAGATAAAACCTGGTGCAGCATTGCTAAAAATTAGCAAGAATGTAAATATTAGTGCTAAAATTTTGTTTTTTCTCATCTTTTTTTCTTTGATAAAAAAATAAAATCGGTCTATTATAGTTTTAATATTTTTTTGTCAAAAAAATGAGAAGATTTTGATTAAAAAAAACTGACCTTCACTCCAGATCAGCTTCTCGTTTATATTTTAATTAAAATACTCTCAATTATTTTTTTCCATAGCTCGCATCAGCTCCCAATCTCTCCTCTATCCTCAAGAGTTGATTATATTTTGCTACTCTATCGGTCCTACTTGCAGAACCTGTTTTGATAAATCCAGTATTCATCGCTACTGCAAGATCTGCAATAAAGGTATCTTCTGTCTCTCCTGATCTATGAGAAGAAATTGACCTCATCCCGTGCTCATGAGCCATATTGATCGCATCCAAGGTCTCAGATACCGTTCCAATTTGATTGAGTTTGATGAGAATAGCATTTGCTAAATTTTGATCAATTCCCATTTTCAATCTCTCAATATTTGTTACAAACAGATCATCTCCTACCGTCATAATTTGATTTCCTAGCTGCTTTTGCAATAACTTCCATCCCTCAAAATCATCTTCATCCATCCCATCTTCGATAGACATAATAGGATATTTTTCACACCATTCCTGATACAAAGCAATCAATTCGCTTGCATCCAAAGTCCTATTTTCTCATTCCAGATGATACTTTCCCTCCTTATAAAACTCACTCGCTGCTACATCCAAAGCCAAAGAAATCTGACCAGTATATCCTGCTTTTTCGATTGCTGCTACGATCACTTGTAGTGCTTCTTCATTAGATCCCAAATTTGGTGCGAATCCTCCTTCATCTCCTACAGAAGTGGTAAGCTCTTTTTCTTGTAAGATTGCTTTGAGATGATGAAATATTTCAGTCCCCCATCTCAATCCTTCACGGAAATTTGGAGCTCCTACTGGGACAATCATAAACTCTTGAATATCAATATTATTGTCAGCATGAGATCCCCCATTGAGGATATTCATCATCGGATAAGGAAGCACCTTCCCTGCTCCATTTCCTAGATACTCATAGATCCATTTCCCTTCACTCTTTGCACAAGCTCCTACAAAAGCCATACTCACTCCCAAAATTGCATTAGCTCAGAGTTTCGATTTATTTGGAGTACCATCTAGATCAATCAAAAATTGATCCAACTCTCTAAAAGAAGCAAAAGTCTGATTTTCGATTGCTTGAGCAATGATGGTATTTACATTTTTTACCGCATTGAGTGTCCCCTTTCCTAGATATCTTTGAGTATCTCCATCTCTCATTTCCAATGCCTCATGGACTCCAGTAGAAGCTCCAGAAGGCACCAAAGCTCTATGTAGTATCCCATTGGATAAAATTAATTCTACTTCTACTGTTGGATTTCCTCTAGAATCTAAAACCTCTCTCCCTCGTACTTTTGTAATGGTATAACTCATACTATTTTTTTCATTAGATAAATAAAAGATAATCAAAGGATATTCCTTTCTCTCACAAATACAAGATAAAAAAAATCCCAAAGTCAGACTTCAGGATTCTTTTATTTTTAAGATATCTTATGGATAAGAGTTTATTTTGCAGCTTTATCTCTAGGTCTCTTTGCACTAAAGTAGTAGATAATTGCAGTAATTTCCGCTACTACTGGTACGAGACGAAGTACAGCAAGCAACCAAATCCAGAGTCCTCTTTTCTTTTTCTGATGAGCTACTGCATCGATCAACATTACTAGCCAGAAAATTCCAAGGAGTGCAAAAGGCAAGATAAACAAAGCAGCCCCAAACAGTGCAGCAATCATTACTCCAATATTTGGTAACAATGAATCTACCCCCATTGAATTTAATCCTAAAGCTCCTAATTCTTCATTGATTCTCATCAGTTCAGACATGTCTAGATCATCATATGCTTCCCACATATCATCATAATTGACATCATAGTCCAGAGAAATTGGCATCACCTCATCATCTCCAATTGCACCAGGATCTCCGTACGTTGGTTGTGCGAACTCATCATCTGATATAGCATAAAAATCTACATCATCATAATCTCCATCATACACCTCATTAAATGCATCTTCGAGCATAATTCTTGGTTCTGGAAGTTCTGCAATTTCTGCATCTTGAGCAAAACTAATCCCTCCAACAAAAGTAGAGAGCATCATTGCCAAAATTAAATAATTTAGCTTTTTCATCATTTAAATCCTGAAAAGAAATAAAAAAAACCATAATCTCCTTAGTCAAGCCTAGATCCAAGATCACTCAGCAGTCTAAGAGATTTAGCTAACAGCTAAGATACTAAGAATATCGCTATTTTTGTCAAGCTGAGTTAATTGACTTGATAATACCAAGAAAAATCCTATATCTATTTTGATCTATCTTTTTTAAAAGATTTTATTTTCAACTAACTAATACCCCCATGGATCATCAATATTTTATGGAAAAAGCTATCGAACTCTCTCTAGAAAATATCAGAAATGGACTAGGAGGACCTTTTGGTGCCATTATTGTAAAAGATGGGAAAATCATCGGATCTGGAGCCAATCATGTCACTTCAGACAAAGATCCTACCGCTCATGCAGAGATAGTAGCGATTAGAGATGCTTGTAAAAATCTTGATAGTTTTCAACTCAATGATTGCACGATCTACACCAGCTGTGAACCCTGTCCAATGTGTTTAGGAGCAATCTATCGATCTAGAATCCAACATATCTATTATGCAAATGACAAAAAAGATGCAGCAAAAATCTGATTTGATGATCATTTTATTTACCAAGAACTAGAAAAAGATCTCGAGAATAGAAAAATCCCAACTCAACAACTATCTAGAGAAAATGCCATCAAAGTCTTTGAAGAACGAGAAAAAAAATCTGATAAAATTAAATACTAATTTTTTAAACCCCTTATTATACGCTAAAGCATGAAAATTTGTAGCTTCTGTAAAAAAGAATTTACCGAGGGTAGTAGTAATGTCTGTGATCTATGTAGAGCCCTCATTATGAGTCAAAACAAAAAAGAATCTCA
>CAYTFB010000088.1:0-3388 GCA_964437055.1 uncultured Candidatus Peribacteria bacterium | reverse complement strand
CTTGGAAAGCAAGTAAAAAAAGGTGATCCAATTTTTACTCTCTACTCAAACTCTCTCAATAAGTTAAAACTAACTAAAGAACTTTTAAAAGAAAAAAATATTTATCAAATTGATTAAAATTTAATTTTATAATGTATCGGTAAGTATTGTTTAATAGGATTTTGATAACTCATCAATATCCCAAAAAGAAAAAAAAACAAATAAGATTGACAAATGGTCTCGTTTGTATATGATTTGGTTCTTTGTTTTTTCCCTTAAAATGAAAAATACCATTTGAAACTTTAAAAATACTTTATCATATTCATCCATTCCGCTAAAAAATACAATAATTAAAACACTTCTAATCAGTAACTTATTGTACTTTTGTCCATCTTGCACAGAAAATAAACCTCAAAAAAACAACCCTAATGAGTTGAAAGATCAATCATCACTTGTTCAGAAAAAAATCTCTCAAAATACGGCAAGAAGTTATAATCTCTCTGAATTATCAGAATTAAAATATATACAAAAACTTTACCAAGAACTTCTATCACATAAAGATAGAGATGCTTATCTTGTCACAGAAACCCATTATTGGGCTGGAAGCGAAGAAACTCCTATTTTTTATCACCTTTTTTATACAAAAAAAGAAGCAGAAGATTTTCTTAAATTAAAAAAAAGAGAAATAGCTATTACTGGAGTAAATCTAGAATTAGAAGAAGATAAAGTAGTGGTGGATCCAGATACCATACTATTAATAATAGCTCAACGATACAATACAACTAATTCAAATAGCCCAGCAGCAGCTTTTTTGTTGTGAACAATTGAGAAATGGGAGGCGATACGAAATACCAATAATAGATAATATGGAGAAAGAAACTTTAGCAACAATAATTATTTTACTAACAACTTAGGCTAAAGAGACTAATATATCTACAATTTCTTTATTCAAATAAGTAACAAATTTTCTAGCAATAAGCACCTCAACCAATTCCTTTCCTGAAGTATATCTAAAATCAACTGTAGTAGGATCTAATTCCATTCCATTAAATAAAGGCCCTCGAATTGCATTAAGCAATAGTTCTGAATCTGAATATTTTTCTTTAATCATTCATAGATCTTTGGGAGTAATTTCACAGTTTTCTAGAGACAACATTTTAATCATCACAAAAAAGAAAAAAATAAATACTATTTAAAAAATTAGTTATCTTTTGATAGTTAAATTAAAATCAAAAAAAATAGCATATTTTTTTAAAAGAAAAACCTGCAAAGCAGGCTTTTTTTGATTAATATCATACAAAAAAGTAATAATATTGAGTAAGATTTAGAATGGCAAATCATCTGAACCACTCGCGCTTGGTCCTCCAGCTCTCTCCAATCTCCAACAAGTGATGCTATTGAACCATCTTCCTGGTTGATTTTTCGATTCATTTGCTCTAGCATTGAGGTAAACTGTAATGAGATCTCCCTCATTCACCCCATCCAAAAGAGCAATTTTGTCTCTAAAGAAATCTACCGCGATAGATCCTTTGTACTCTCTATCAGTATTTTCTTCTAATACGATAGTTTTTTTTTCTACATTATCTCCAAAGACTTCTGTCTCTCAGATAAATTTTACGAATCCTTGATACTGCATTTAGCTAATATAATAAATATAAAAAAACTGATTCTACTTATCAATTTAAGTTTTTCTCTCTGGATTTCAAGAGGAAAATTTCTTGGGTCAGAAGTAGGATTACAGCAATTGTCAAAAAAGTATCTGCCAAATTAAATACTGGGAAATTTCCTAGTGCAACAAAATCTCTCACTCCTCAGATCAAAATTCTATCTAATAAATTTCCTACTGCACCTGAAATAAAAAAAACAAACATCCACCAATTGATCCACTTTTGGGATAAAGCATAAATAAAAAATGCTATTCCCAATAGGGAAAACAATATAATCAACAAAAAAGGAAACTGAATAGATCGAGAAATCCCTATATTTAAAACTGGGTTCAACAGAAAGAAACCATCTCCCCAATTTAAATTATAAAAAAGATATTTTGATCCTTGATCTAATCAAACTAGCAAAAGAATTATTCCATAATAATATTTTTTTTTCATCCAAAAGATGGAACCACAAAAGATAAAGTTTCCGAAATATAATTTTTAAAGAATATTGATAATGAGGTGTAGAATTTTTTAACAAGATAAATCCTCACTTGGGAAACAAGTCTCATCAGTTATCGTTGCATTAAATAATCTATCTAAAATAATTCACAACTTTGTTTTCATTTCAGGCATCATTGAAAGGTAAGGATCAGTATACTCTTCTAACACTCCATTGTGATATCCCACAACATTTCCCTCTTTAACTACAAGTACAAAAGGAACATAGAGTCTTTTGATAGAATCATCTCCTAAACCTGTATAAACAGGGAGAAAATCATTTAAACGATCTAATAAATATTGGTACTCAGTATTTGCTTCTTTTTCAACTATCAACTCTCCTGATTCATCCACAATAATTTGATCACGGATCTCTTTAGGATTAAACATATAAACAATCTGATCTGCTGAGATGCTAGCTTTTATCAGTTGAGGAAGAAGTCTTCTACATCGAGGACATTCTGGAAAACCAAAATAAATCACTCCTGTTCCCTCTTCTAGCATTTGTTGTAATGCAGGAAAATCTAAATTTTTAAGTTGAGCTTGCTCTGTGATTAACATTGGAGGAGAAAAACGTACATTATCTCATTCTCATTCTGACCTTCCATTTAAAGCTTCATATTCTTCTTTTATAGCAAAAGTATCATAATGATACTCAGGTTTTAGAGTTCATCCAAAACTTAATAGTGATCTTTGTCCAGTATTTCCTTGAGGATTATTAGACTGGTTTCGACTAGGGTAAATAAAATATACTGCCACCAAAACAACAAATAATGCAAGTAAGAGATACCATTGTTTTTGTTTCATTAATTTTCTAATTTATAAAATAAAATGTATAGTAACTCTCAAGGTATACTTTTTAAGTATAAAATTTCAAGTAAAAAAATACCTCAAGCTATAAAAGATCAAGGTATTATTCTTATATATAAGATAAAAGACAAATTACTCTGGACAATCTTGAGTACAGAGATACCAATCTTTACATTCATAATTTGCAATATTGCTTTCCATCTTTTCCATGGTATCTGCAGGAGGAACAATAACTTTATCTCCAAACATTTCATTATTTGGCCAATCTGCTGGAGTCGCTCTTCCATGTTTTGCTGTCATCTGAAGAGAATCAATCAGTCTAAGAATTTCATCAATATTTCTACCATTAGAAAGAGGATAATACATCAATGATGCGATTTTTCCTTCAGGATTGATGATAAAAACTGCCCTCACAGTATGATTGGAATCTGCAGTAGGATGCAACATTC
>CAYTFB010000087.1:0-3404 GCA_964437055.1 uncultured Candidatus Peribacteria bacterium | reverse complement strand
GCAGAAAAACTTTGTAGAAATGCTTGGAAAAGTGACTTAAATGATCTTAGTGGAAAAACAATCTGTTATGATGGTGGTAGTAATTTTTCTATAGCAGATCCCTCTGACTGGAAAGGAAAAACTTTGGTAGTAAAAAATGCTAATGTATCTTTATTAAAATATATGAAAGCTGGAGATCAACCATTTTCACTCTTTATTGATGGAGGAAATTTGATTATTCCAAATGAGATAGCTACTGGAGAATTACTTTGATTTGATGATGCCGGTTATCCAAATATAAGTTCTTTTGTTAATAAAGGAAATTATTTGAAAGGTACTTTTATTATCAATGGATTACTTCTGAGTAAACATGGTACAATGGATACAGTTTATACTTGAGTGTTAAATAAATTATATTTACATGGAAAATTGATGTCTTTTAATACTTATGATGATCCTAGTCAAATTAGAGAAAATCTGGTAAGTTCTCTTCTTCAAAAAGAGACAACCTCTAGTAATTATCAGGACTATATCAGTTTTAGGGATTTGTTTCTACGAAGATGTCAGGATGATTGATTCGGAACAGATACAACAGATTGTGCTTTAGGAGTTTCTGAATTTGCTAGAGCTGCATTGGTTCTAATTGATGAAGATTATCGTTCTCCATTATTGAAATAAATTTTATTTGATTAAAATAGAGCTAATTATGATAGATTTGAGAAAAGTTGCAGAAAATGTTGGTGCGTATCAACTAATTTGTCAGAGAAGAGGAATGGATATAGATCTTGATAAAGTTTTATCCTTAGATGAACAGAGAAGATCTCTTCAGCTTCAAATAGATCAAAATAAATCTAAGCAAAAACAACTTGCTGCAAACCAAGATTATGAGTGAGCAAAGGCACTTAAAGTAGAAATTCAGTCTTTAGAAACTCAGCATACAAAAGTCAATAAATCTCTAGAATCACAACTTTTACAAATGCCAAATACTGCACTACATCCAGATATCCCAGATGGAAGAGATGATACAGAAAATATGGTGGTAGAGGTTTTTTGATCACTTCCTCAGTTTGATTTCACACCCTTGGATCATTTAGAACTCATGAAAAAACATGATATGGTGGATGTTGAGAGAGGAGTAAAGTTGGCGGGTGCTAGGAGTTATTTCCTCAAATGAGATGGGATGCTTTTAGAACAGGCAGTATTGCAATATACACTCAAAAAAATAGTTGAAAGAGGATTTGTTCCTATGGCAGTACCAAATTTAGTTAATCCAGAAGCTTTGCAAGGTACTGGATATTTTCCAGGAGGGGAAGATGATGCTTATTGGTTAGAAAGGGATAATCAGCGATTGATCGGTACTTCTGAGATTCCTGTAACCGCATATCATATGTGAGAAATCTTGAATGAAGAAGAATTGCCAAAAAAATACTGTGGATATTCTGCTTGCTATCGTCGTGAGGCAGGAAGTTATGGAAAAGATACCGCAGGACTTTATAGAGTGCATCAATTTATGAAAGTGGAGCAGGTGGTAGTATTGCCTGCGGATTTACAAATGTCAGAAGAATATTATCGTCAGATTTTACAAAATTCAATGGATGTCTTAAGTGATTTTGAGCTTCCACATCGTCTTCTTCAGCTTTGTGCAGGAGATTTGGCTTTAGGAAAATATAATTCTCATGATTTGGAATGCTGGATGCCATCAAGAAATGCTTATGGAGAAACTCATTCTGTCACAGCTTTTCTAGATTTTCAGGCTAGGAGACTCAATATGAGATATCGTGATAGAGAAGGGAAGATTCAATATTGTTATACGATGAATAATACTGCTATTGCTACTCCTAGAGTCTTGGTTGCTCTGATAGAAAATAATCAAACAGCAGATGGAAGAATTAAAATTCCAAAGGTACTACAACCTTATATGGGGAAAGAATTTATCGGATAAATTTAAATATATTTTATTATATATATATATATCAAATAAATGCTTAAAATAAACGAAAGTACTGAATTTTGACTACCTCCTTTGGTTAAAAATAAGCCTTGAGCCCTTCCTACTACTTTGAAAGAATCTCAACAGTTGCTTACAGATACCTTGACTGCTAGAATTGAATGGTGTGAAAATATTTTAACTGCCTATTGATTTTCAATAGAAGAGATTTCTCAGATATGGACTTGGTTTTGAAAGTGATATCAAACTTCTTTGCCAAATATTTTATGGCAGGAAATCCAGTGATCTAAAAAAGGAGTAGATAAAAAAATGTCTAAAGATTTGCAAAAGGAACTGTTATGGGGATATCTTCAAGAAAAATCACAACAAAAAAATAAAAAAAAATAAGCATATGTTTGATAATTTAGATGAAATTAAAAAATACTATTTAAGTTATCTTTAGATATAGCTTTTTAGATAATATAATCTAACCATTCTCAATGCTTTTGATCTGAGATATTCATATTAGTAGTAAATTTAAATCTGAAATTTTACAGCAAATTAGAGATTTTGTAGCAGCTCATCCACAGGAAAAAAATTTAATTTTTATGGGTGATTTTGTCTATCATTTCAATTATGATAGAGAGGCATTATTGGCATTGTTTCAACTTTTTCTGGAATTCTTTTCTCAAGACAAACAGCTCTATATCTTGGCAGGAAATCATGATCGGCTAGGATCGAGCTTCGTTTTTGAGGAGGGAAAACAGGTTTTTGATTTGCTTTTGGATCAACAGACTCAAGGGAAACTTTTTTTTATTACTAAACCATTGCTCACTGAGATTGAGGGGAAAGATATTTTGTTTCTTCCTTATGTACTAGATCTAAACTTAGATGGTTATCCAGAATTACAAGAATTTCGTACTGAGTTGATTGATGGATTACTTCAATCAGAACATAAAAATGAACAACTTTCCGGTAAAATCAATCTTCTTGTGAAATCTTATCTCTCACAGTATCCAAATCTTATTTTGATCCATCATTATTATCTCAATAATACCAAATTTCCTGGCTATCGTTCAAGCTTCCGTTTCAAAGATGTGGCTCTGGATGAACAGCTATTGGAAAATCCTGGTTTAAAGATGATTTCTGGACATTTACATGCACCTTTTATCTACAAAAATTATTTTTGTACTGGGAGCTTGTGGGCAAGTTCTCCTTTAGAATCCAACCAATTTAAAGGATTACGAAAACGAGACTCATCAAATCAACTGCACTTTTATCATACGCAGATCGTTAATTATTTGGAATTGACTGCAGAAAAACAGCTCAGTATTGATTTTTTGTATGATTTTTTTGCACAGCTGCAGTCAGATTTTGAGACTTATTTCGCATCAGAGGTTTGGAAACAACCAACATTTTATTTTGAAAAACTTGAGCTTGTAAAAACGATTTTGCATCTAAAAGTAGAGCAGATGAATTATGAACATTTAGAGGATTA
>CAYTFB010000086.1:0-3435 GCA_964437055.1 uncultured Candidatus Peribacteria bacterium | reverse complement strand
AAATGAAGTATTGAAAAAGTCAGAATTTTGTGACCTTATAGAAAATTTTCTCAGGTAGAGGTGATGCAAGGAGATACTTTCAAATTAGGCGCTCCTACTCCCATCAGAGAATCTGGGAAATTAGAGGGATCTGCTCCGATCAGCTTGATAGGACCTCAAGGAGAGGTGTATCTAAATCAAGGAATGATTGTGGCAAAAAGGCATATTCATATGACGGTAGCTGATGCAAAAGATTTTTGAGTTGAAGATGGACAGATTGTAAAAGTGAAAACTTTAGGAGAGAGAGCATTGATTTTTGATGAAGTGGTAATTAGAGTGAGTGATACTTATGCATTAGATATGCATATTGATGTAGAGGAATGAAATGCTGCTGGGTTGGCTCAAGGAGATTGGGGAGAGGTAATGATAGATTAGTTTTACTTTTTATACAAAAAGGATGGTGATAGAAAATCCAAAGATCAAGAATCCAAATGAGTATCTAGATTATCTTTGTCAAGTTAGTATCGAATATGGAGCTTCTGATTTATATCTTTCTTTCTGAGAAGAACCAACTTTGAGAGTGTTTAATCAGCTCTATAGATTAGTAGGATTGGATAAAATGGCAGATGAAATGCTAGAATGATTCGCATCTTTGTTTTTAACTCAAGAAGTAGAACAAGAATATTTTTCAGAAAACTTGAGTCTAGATACGATGTATATCGCACATGGAAGGCGTTTTAGAGTAAATCTTTCTAAAGAACAAGACCATTATATGGTAGTGATTAGACTTTTGGTAGAGAGAGTTCCTACTTTAGATGAACTCAATATGGGAGCAATTTTAAAAAAATTAATGACTAAAACAAGTGGTCTGATTTTTGTTGCAGGACCAACAGGAAGTGGAAAATCTACAACTTTAGCGGCAATGATTGAGGAAGTTAACAGAACTCAATCAAAACATATTATAACGATGGAAGATCCGATAGAGTATGTCTTTGAGCCAAAGAAATCATCAATCAAACAAAAACAATTAGGTAGAGATATTGTTTCATTTTCTTCCGCACTAAAGTATGCACTGAGGCAGAGACCAGATATTATTCTCTTTGGGGAAGCAAGAGATGCTGTAGGAATCAAAAATGCAATTGCATTAGCGGAGACAGGGCATCTTGTTTTGACAACCATTCATGCTAGATCAGCTACGCAGGTTATTCAAAAAATTATTTCCATGTTTCCTGCGGAGGAGGAGGCGCAGGTTACCAATCAGATGGCAGATATCCTTTCAGCAATTATTATTCAAAAGTTAGTAAAAAAAATAGATCAAGGAATGGTTCCTGTTCAAGAGATTCTTCTCAATACCGTAGCTATTGCAAATACCATTAGAGAACATAAATTTAATCAGATACAAAATCTGATTTATGCAAATAGGGCCATGGGGATGCAACTTTTAGAAGATCATTTGGCTTATTTGTGTGGTAAGGGATATATTAGTATAGAAGAAGCACTGGCAAATGCTAATGATGTCGCTTATTTACAAACAGAACTTCAAAAACTGACAGAATAGTTTTATATTTTTCTTGTAAAAAAATGACTTCCAAGACAGAAAATCAAGCTTCTTCTCAAGATTGAATGATGGCAGAAGCTACAGATTTTTTTTCTACTCCTAAAGATTTAGCTTTAAGTGAGGAAAATGCAGAACAATCTTCTTTGCTTTTAGAAGAGAGCAAATGAAGTTGAGAGTTAAAACCTAAAATGACAGAACCTTCAGACTTTTTTTCTTTAGAAAAAACTGCATGAAAAATTAAAGATGGTACATTCGATGCTGTAGAAGCTACTTTTGATACAGGTGTTAATTTGGCTCAAGGAGTATTAGATACAAGTAAGGGATTTGTAAAAGAGGTTGGAACAATTTGGTCCGGAAAAGAATGAACAGATATAGATGGACCAGCTATGACAGAACCTTCAGATTTTTTTTCTCCAAAAAAACTTGCTAAGTGAGGGAAGTCTTTGGTAAAGAAAACTTTTGCAACAGGAGAAGCAGGAGTCCGTGCAGGAGTAAGTTTAGGTAAAGAGACCATCGAGGGAGTACGAAAACTTTGAACTGGGCTTTGGGGTAAATTGGGAACTAAGAAAAAGAAGGATATTGCTGCTCCAGATGAAAATGATTGAGAAGAAAAATCTAAATAATTTTAAGTACTTACTTCTCTCTCTTTTTTTAATTTTTTGTAGTAAAAGAGATGTTCAATATCAATGATTTAATAGAAAAGGAATATCAAAGGCAGAGCAAAGAGATGGAACTTATCGCAAGTGAAAATTACCAATCTACCGCTGTTTTGCATGCACAATCGAGTGTCTTTGCCAATAAGTATTCAGAAGGCTATCCTGGGAGGAGATACTATGGAGGGCAAACTTATACTGATCAGCTAGAACAGCTCGCTATCGATCAAGCAAAGAAAATTTTTCATGCAGACCATGCCAATGTCCAAGCATTGTCTGGAGCTGCAGCAAACTTAGCAGTGTATGCAGGATTACTAGAACCAGGAGATACGATTTTAGGGATGGATCTTTCTCATGGTGGACATCTGACCCACGGATCTCCAGTCACTTTTTTTTCTAAAATTTTTAATTTTATCCCTTATAAAACTGATCTCCAGACAGGGAAAATTGATTTTGATCACTTGAGAATTTTAGCATTGGAGCATCGTCCCAAGATGATTTTGGCAGGATTTTCTGCCTATCCTAGAGAGCTAGAGTATGAAAAGTTTTCTAGCATCGCAAATGAGGTAGGAGCCATCGCTTTTGCAGATGTTTCCCATATTGGAGGATTTATCGCTGCAGGTTTACTTCACAATCCCTTGGATCATGGATTTCATCTGATGATGAGCACGACTCACAAATCACTGAAAGGACCGAGAGGAGCTTTGATTCTATCCAAAGGAATGATTTCCAATCCTCTCAAAAAACCAGCTGATACCATTGAAAATATCCCAACCAGAATCGATAGAGCGGTCTTCCCTGGGATGCAAGGAGGGCCTCATATGCATACGATTGCAGCAATTTCAGTAGCACTCTGAGAAGCTCAGACTCCAGATTTTTTACACTATGCCAAGCAAACCTTGGAAAATGCTCAAGTGATGGCACAGGAATTTTTAAAGAGAGGATATCGTTTGATCACGGGTGGGACAGACAATCATATGGTCGTTGTTGATTTTTCTCAAACTCCTTTAAAAAATGGAAAAAACGCTGAATCACTTCTTGATCAGGTGGGAATTTCTACCAGTAAATCGATGATCCCTGATGATCCCAATCCTCCCTTTGCTCCTTCTGGACTCAGAATTGGGATTCAGGCGATGACGAGTAGGGGAGTAGATGCAGCAGGAACTGTCGAGATTGTTGAGCTGATTGATAGGACTTTGCAGACCTTTGAACTGGATACGGTGGCGCAAGATGCTGCCTTGAAAA
>CAYTFB010000085.1:0-3455 GCA_964437055.1 uncultured Candidatus Peribacteria bacterium | reverse complement strand
TAAAGTAGGATCCCCAATCATATTGACCACATAATAATTCCAGAGTTGAGTTTCCGATTAGAATAATCTCATCCTTTTGAATATAATTTTCTTCGAAATAGCGTACTGCATCATGAAAGTTTTTGCCATAAGGAACAGGAATCGTTCCAAATAGTTCTTTGAAAGTTACAGCTTTTCAAGACTCTATTGATCCTCAACGACCATAAAAATAAAAGGAAAGTGGGTATATCATTATTAAATTATTGAGCTAAAAATTTAGATGTTTGATGCTCTTTTTTAGAGGGGAAAGGAGATTCTTTTATGATTTATGATACATTCCCATAGTAAGTTTTTCTATCAATGTTTTTTTAGCAACACCTTCTTTCCATCTAGAGGGAATCTGGTCATATCCATAATATGCTCAAGCCAAATATCCATAAATACATCAGTTTGTATCTGCATCATTTCAGAGATTAATAATATCTACCAATCCATCCTCAAAATTATCAGTATGATAAAATCCCCATAAAGCAGCTTCTAAAGAATCTAAAACATATCCATACTTAGCTCAAATTTCTTCTTTAGCTTTTGTTTTATAAGATCCATTTACTATTTTTTGTAATTCTTGATGCATCTTATTTTTTTCTCGATATCCAGGAATTGGAGAATAATTTCAATTTAGTAAGGTTTTTTTATTTTCTCCTAAGAGAGCTCCAATGATGAGTCCTACAAAATATTTGGCACTATCGACACAAAGGTCTGTGTTATGAGTAGGTTTCACACTTTCCCCTGCATAATAGATCGCTTTTTCGATATCATCAAAGAAGTAGAGAGGAATTGGACCTACTCTCATCAATGAGCCATTTGAATCTTTTTTTTGACCAGAAAGATCCTTTTCTCGTGGCTTTTCTTGGATTTCACATTCTTTATAGCGTTTATATTCAAAAAGTTGATGTGCAGTTTGCCTTCCTATACCAAAGGGCCTCCCTGTGCTAGACATGTATCATTCCATAAACCAAAGCAGATATTTATCTAATTGGTCCTCGATATCAAATCCCTTTTTATCAACCAAACTTTGTGCTAAACAAAGTGCCATAGCAGTATCGTCAGTTCGTTCCCCAGGTTTGGTCCTAAATTTAGGTCTTCACTGAAAATCTGTGATGCGATCAAATTTGTCAGGAGTAAGAAATTCTGTTACAGATCATAGAGCATCTCCAATAGCTCATCAAAACATTACTCACAAGAATTTATCTAACTTTTTAGTCATATAATTTAAACTATTTTAAAAACAACGAACAGAGCAGAACATTTCTTTTTTTTCTCAAATACTTTTCATGTAATCTGAGGCTCTATCTGTCCAATAAATATCAGATCTTAGCAATAGTAAATTCTTGTCTAGTAGCCATCGAAAATCAAAGTTTTCTATTTGTTTAAATATATACTTTCATTTTTTTTGATATCAAAATCATCTTAGAAAAACATCAATATTCCACTCATCCATGAGTGCATACCACTTTTTTCTATATGGATGGTCTTGTTCATAAGAAAAAAACCTCACTCATTCTGATCCTTCTAAATCTATTATATCATGTATCTCTTTTTCTGTTGGGATTCTTTTCTTATGTTTTTGGGTCTCTCTAATAGCAGCATCATAGGTAAAAAATTGTTCTCCTATCAAAGTTTCATGAACTCAATCAACAAACTCGATAACATCTCCTTCGGGATTGATTTTTATGAGCAGGTTTCTTTCCATAGGAGGCGTGTATATAACTTCTCCTTTTGCTGATATTATTTTCCATCCAGAACTATCTATTTTAAAATTTTCTGAATCTAGTTTTCTTATAGGTCAATCTAATTTTATGGGTTCTAATTCCTTGATATGATGAATATTCTCTCAAATCAGGTCTTCATTTGGATAAAAATATCTGATAGGATTGGCAGTTCCTTGTTTCTTTTCAATTGTTTTGTGTAAATATAAGTCAAGAATTTCCTTGTTTAATACCTCTTCTCCTTCAAATCATCGTTTAGGTTTTTCATGTTCAGGAGATCTTATCCAAGGTTGAGTAGCTTTGAAAATGGCTTTAACCTCTCCTTTATATTCACTCAAAATATAATCTACTTCATTAGCTTTTTCTGGGTTTAGACTCCATCGTTTCCTCGTTGCTTCATAAATAGAGGCGGGAGTATCATAGGTTCTATTAATATTGATCATCAATAATTTATGTTTAATATTTGTTAGATAGTTTAGATCTTGTATTTTATCTTTTAATGATAAAGTTCATTTTTGTACTTTTAAATTATTATCTTTTTTTAATTCAGATCATTTTTGAATATCAATATCTTGTTTGATAGGATCAAAATATCTAAAAGGTGTTGCATCCCCTTTCTTTTTTTGAATAGATTTGTTTAAATATAATTCAAGAATTTCTTTATCTAGTACTTCTTCTCCTTCAAATCATCGTCTAATTTTTGTATGAAAAGGAGATTGTATCCACGGTTTTGTTGCTTTAAAAATTGCTCTAGTTACTCATTTATATTCACTGATAATATAATCCACTTTATTAGCCCTCTTTGGGCTTATAACCCATCGTTTTCTTGTTGCTTCGTAGATTGATTCCTCTTCAAGATATGTTTTGTTTATATTAATAACTAAGAGTTTGTGTTCAATTTTATTTGGATCTAAGGGTTCTGCTGCATACATTGATTCAATATTTTCAGTTTTTTCTATTCATTCTAAACTAAAATGACCAGATACAATATTTTTTAAATCAACTCACAATCAAAACTTATCATATTTTAAAACATCTATAATAGAAGCTTCTACTTTTAGTGCCTCTGTTTCTGTTAGGTTATGTCTAATGATATAATGCTTTACTTGATTTCCACTAGCAACAATTTCTTTGATTTGAATCAATTTATCAGATTCTTTAGCATCTTTTAAGAGTCATTTTACATGTTCAAAAACTCTATTGTCTTTTCCTTTACCTACATAAAAAATATGATTAGATCTAGGATCTTGTAAGCAATAAACATAATAATTTAATGCTTCGCAAGTTTTCTGTGAAAATTGTTGCATTATTTACTCTAGTATTTTCTAAAATTATTGGTATTTCAAGAATGTTATAAATAAAGTGTTCTTTGATGCAAGAGTAGTTAAAATAAAGGAAATTTAATTTTTTATAAATCAAGCTCAAGGCAGTTTTATCTCAAGGCAGTTTTATTCTTTCAGACTTTTCTTTGCATTCCACCATAATCCCCAAAAGATCACAGCAGCGATAAAATAAAAGAGCATTCCTCAAAATCAAAGACTAAAGTTCTACTACTGCATAAGACTCCTGCGCGAGCTGGACTAATTTTGCTGGTAGCTGTGCCGCTACCTTTTCTGGATCGATAAAATCCTGATAGGCATCTGCCTTGCCTGCTCCGATAAAAAATACGATTGCCAAAGCCATCTGAGAGATCATCGCGGTAGAAAT
>CAYTFB010000084.1:0-3513 GCA_964437055.1 uncultured Candidatus Peribacteria bacterium | reverse complement strand
GTAATCCCATCCATTGGGGCAAGTCAGAGTTTCACTTGTTTTTTCTCTCTCTCAGATAAAGTATTTTTGAGTATAAATAAACAGAAGATAAATAAAAGTCAGATTTTTTTTGTTTTTTGGTTGTAATCTCTTTGTCCTTAGAACAAAAAAACCTCTCAGGATTTGAGAGGTTCTTTAGTTTGTATATTTATTTTAATTTTTATTTAAAGGTTGTTTTTTATTTGAAGAGAGGATTGCTATAATAAAAGTCAATTAGTCCAAATGCTTTTGAGGTCATTTCTCCTTTTTCATCACTAGCACCAATTCCTTTACATGGAGTTCAATCTGAACCGATACCTTGTACAGGATTATCGCATTTCCAGAGAAATATATTCTCTAGATTGATATAATCTTGAAAAGATTCTTTCCAATTAGTTAAAATGTATTCTAATGTTGTAATCCTTTTGGAATCAGGTTCTCAATAGGTATTATAGCTAGCAACTTTCCCATTAATATATCGTTTGTTTTGCATTTTGGTGAGATTATTTTCATTTCCTCCTAGAATAAGTCCATTTATAATAAAGTTTCCTTTAAGGTAGTTTGCTTTTGCTCAACTTGGATCAGTACTGAGAATCGGAAATCCGTATGCATTGAAATCTTGAAGATTACCGGTAGAAATAGGATTTTGTAAGTAAAGATTCCCTTGATCAATAAAGATATTTATTGGTTTATCTTCTATTTTCATACTATTACTAATTGTAATATCTCTTCCTTTTACAACAATTGTTTTACCAGCATAATTATTATTACTGAGATTGAGGTTGATTGGATATCCATTTTCAGATTCAGAATTATAACAGAGAACATTATCTTTGGTATTTGTTGGATTCCACTTGTTCCTACAAAGTAAAGCTGCATTTTTTCTAGCAACATTGATAATGTTGGCGATTGTTTCTTCTGTTTCCATAAGAATGGATTTCTGTAATGTGTTTCCTATAATCTCTTGTTTGGTATCTTCTGAGGTATCTCTACTCAGTCAAATAATTCCTCTGATTCAGAGTCTAAACATTGTTTCTGCTGCAGATCCATCTCCATACTCTAGATCGATTCCATCAAGGGTTGTAGCTCAACATTTGGCACTTCATGCATTATAATCGATTTTATTATCGATATATCTAAAGTAATCGCTAATACAGCTATTTTCAAGAGCACAACTTAGAGTATTATTGTCGGTGCCATCTGGATCATTAATTTTTGCTCCTACAAAACCGATGTGTCCATTTTCATCATAAACATATCCAAATGGATATTGATTATTTAGTCTTTGGAAATTACATTTTAATCCATCAGATTTCATACTATTTGTTAGGGTATCATAACTAACTCATGCATTAAGTTTATATTCTTTAATTTCATTATTCTCTTCCAATTGATGAGTAATATTTCCATAAATACCATAAATATCTCATCGACAATTAGTGAAAAATCATCAATCTATTTCTAGTTTATCATAGCTGATAGAGTTTTCTATCGATGAATTTCTTAATTGTTCAAGAGAGGTTTCATCTAATGGTCGCAATCTTTCTCCTCTTTGAGAATTATAGTAGAAACCATTTACACGAGTATGACATTCTTTTTTTTCGTATTCTCCAGATTGTTTTTTTGTCATAATTGTAACTGGAGTAGCTAACTCTGTAGTCTCTGTCCAAAAAAATCCTCCTCAGAAATCATTTCCAGCAATATTGAAGTGTACTGGAGAAAAACTATTTCTCAAATATTTACTTTCAAGTTCAAAGAAAAGCCCATTTTCTTGTCCATCATACCTATTATAATCTCCTGTCCATGATGGACCTGTTTCTTCTATGTCGATTCCTTCTGGATAGAGTTTTTGTACAAAGGTTGCACTTTCATTTGGATGATTTTTGTTTTCCTCTTGGATTGAAAAGATGATAGATCCTATTTCTGTAGATGAAATATTTTCAACCCTTACTTGTCCAAGCTCTTGTAGAGTATGTTTTACAGGTAAGATACTTTGAATCCCAATGAATCAGAGATCTTCAAATGTTTTGAAATTTCCATATATAGGGGCTCCATCTCTTTTATATCCATCAAGACTTCTTTTACCAATATGAAGGACATAACTTCTCTCTGGAGAGGTATTTCTAATTGTATTATTAACAATATACCCTAGATTACTAGTTTTCTCTGCTGCGATCAATTGCCATTGAGGAAGTGATGTTATCTTTTGCCCTAAACTACTGATAATGTCCATATTTTTTGTCAGCATAGGATTGATACTTTTAATATTATTAATATAGTTATTTCTAATATCGATAGTGTTGATTGTATCTTTGATTTTATCTAGACTAGGTAATGGTCCAACTAGATAGTTATCATTCAACAAAAGTATTTTTAGATAATTAAGATTTGTTAAAGAATCTGGAATCAGTCATTGTAGTTGATTATTGCTGAGATCTAGGGTATCTAGATGGTTTACATGTCAAAAAACATTTGGAATATTTCCTTGAAGTTTATTGTATCCTAGATTTAAATATAGTAGATTTGGGTTTTTTGAAAATATTGTTTCAGGAATAACTGTTGTAAGTTGTGTATTATTCAAATTAATTGATTGTAATAAACCATTTGTTAGCACAGAGAGACTATTTTCACCAAGTTTATTGTTGGATAGATTCAGCGTTTTGAGATTTCTGAGATGTGAAAATGAGTTTGGTAGTGTTCCTTCTAATTGATTGGAACTAAGGTCTAGTTTTGTAATTTTTCTATTTTCACAGCTGATTCCGTCCCAAGCACAGATATCAAAGACTTGTTGATGAATTAGGTAGTTTGCTCATACTTGAGTAGCAATATTTCGCCCATTTCTTTTTCTCCAGCTATCACCTCCAGTATGACGATAAAGATCGATGAGAGCACGACATTCATTGATAGAAATGTTTGGATTTTCCAACTCTAATTGTGGATAGAGACAGAAGACATAACTTTCCTCAGCTTCTGGATCGTAGTCTGCAGGCACCAATCTTAATCCTGCTACCCCTGCATTATAAATTCCTACCTCACCACCTATTTGATATTTATTTTGTATATAACTACGTTTATATCGATCTTCTTCCTCAAAGTTATTGGCTTTAAAGATGGTAATGATTTCTGGTAGATCTCCTATTTTAATAGTAGGAATTGTGATTTCTATGTTTTTTGCATTTGGATTGAAGCTCGTACTTCCATCATATTTGATGATTGTGCCAGGAGCATTTTTTACTTGGATTGCCTGATTGAGAGTTGGAACCCACTGTACTGTATATCCATCAATTTTATCTCCTATATTAGGAATTGTGATATTATATTTAAAGTTTGAAATATCTTTAGAAGAACTATTGTAGATGGTTGCTTTATAGCTTCCGGTAGCATTTGGACTATAGTTAGATCGAGAGATTGGATTTAATTCATCATACATTCCTTTACATCCTAGGTCTTTATCTGTCTTTAGACAAGTGTTTACTCCAAAGGAACTAGCAACAA
>CAYTFB010000083.1:0-3576 GCA_964437055.1 uncultured Candidatus Peribacteria bacterium | reverse complement strand
TGAGTCTACTCGTTTTTGCAGGATGTCAAAGCACTCCTCCGATCAACAACCAAGCTGATAGCCAAGAGGATATTCAAGCTGATAGCCAAAGTCTCTTTGGTCCTTATCAACTGACTCAGCATTATAGCGAAAAAATGCAAAAACCAGATTTTGAGAAGATGGATAATAAAAAGGAAATCCAAGCAGAAATCTATAATGAGAGCTGGACCGTAGACTATCAGATCAGTGCAGAAGAAATTGCAGATCTAGTGGAGGCGAAAAGTAGTTATTGTGATCCCTCTAGAATAGGAATCATCCCCTATGGTGGAGATGAAAGCAAGCTCATCAAGCTCGATCCAAACACCCTCCAAGTAGGAGATTCTTTTAAGATACAAGGAAATTATGCAATCAGCAATCTCTATCCTCTCCCTCCATCTATGATCCAACAGCTCCAGCAGCAAGGACTAGCATTCTGAGCTTTTCCAGGGACTTATTTCCATCCAAGTTATGAACATGGCTATGGAACATTTTTTCAAGAAGAGTGGATTGATAGGATCTCTCGCATCGGAGGTTCACCAATCGACTACGAGAGAGCTCCTTTCAATACTCTCCTCGTAACCAATGATCTTCTCCTCCATACTTTTCACAAAATCTTTTCGAATGAATTGCAATATTTTGAGGAATCCCAAGCAAGACCCATCCTCTCTCAGCTCAGTACCAGACTTTTTGACCTTTTCAAACAGCAAAAATCAAAAAATCCTGAAGAGCAAACAATCTATGATTTTCTGACTGCTTACTGGGCAATCCCTCATGCACTTTTGATCGATAATGAGACGCTCCTCCTAGATCTAAGAGCAAGAGAGCAAAGGAAACGAGAGGATTCTTACAATCGAGATGAGGAGCAAGATGATGATTTATCTGATGAAGCATTAAAAGAGTACCTCAATCCTAGATTTGAGGAGATCCTCAGCCAAGTAGCTCCAGATTATCAAGATGCACTCAAAAATAGCTGGGAAGCTATCTGGGCAGCTACAGACCCCAAAGCTACTGACTATCTCCTCGATCAATTTAGTCCAGAGTACATCAGAGATCAAGAAATCCAACAAGACTATACTCAGTTTAAACCGAGATCCCACTATACTAACTCCTCTTTCCTCAAAACCTATTTTATGGGGATGAAATGGCTGATGAGAGAAAAACTCTATTTCTGAGATCCTAAACTAGCAGAGGCGGCATTGACCATGGTAGCAAGTATCCCAAAAACCGAGCTCACAGAGCTGATGCAGCTCCAAGATGCAATCCTACAACTCATCTGAAGTGATGATGATGCAAACATTCAGGATTTGCAGAATTTTATCAAAGCAGAAAAGTGGAAAGTCGGCACTACTCTCTCTCCAGAAGCACTAGAAAAATTACAAGAACTAGGTAATCAGAGAATCATCTCTACCAGCTATAACACTCCAGAAGTAGGAGGTACTGATGAGGAAGCCGCCAAAGATATGACGAGAGGATTTGTGTTCTTTGGAGAGAAGTTTACCCTCGATAGCTATATTTTTGATCTCCTCACCGCAGGGACCGCTGAAAAGGAATTTCTAGAAAAACCTAATATGCAGACAGCACTCATCGTACCAGATCTGCTAGAAAGTCATCAACCAGCTCATCAACTTGTCCAGCTCTGGCTTCAAAATAAATTTGATCAAAAGTTGGTATTTGAAGAGTATGATTGTGAAATTGGGATCTGTAAACAAATCAGCAGTTATCCAGCAGAAAAAGAACAAACAAAAATAAAAGTCCGCGAACAGCTCAAAGATCCAAACTTACTCACTACCGTCTACCATCAGTGGCTCAAAATGCTAGGTTATCTCTTTGCTCCAGTAGAAAATCTGCCTTATTTCAAAACTTTACCTCAGTATCTGTATAAAAATCTCCTCAGCTACATGGGATCCTATACCGAACTCAAACACGATACCCTCCTCTATGTCAAACAAGCGTATGCAGAGATGGGTGGTGGTGGACCAGATTTTTGTAACATCACCGTCTATCCTCCAGCACTACCAGTACCAAAAGGTTATGTAGAAGCGGATGTCAACTTTATCGATCAGCTCCTCCAGCTCAATGCAAGCATGCAACAGCGATTTGATGAGCCAGACAACTTTGAGGGATTTGCTGAGTATTTGAAACAAATAAGAGCCATCAGTGAAAAGCAGATGCAAAATCAGACGATCTCTGATGAAGAGTTTGAACAGCTGAGATTATCCTATACTATACTCAGAGATCTGACTTATCCAAGGAAACTCTTTGGAGAAGCATCAAGTAAACTCGAGAGAGGGGCACTCATCGCAGATATCTTTACCTCAGAAGGAGGCAATCCACTCTATGAAGCAGTTGGAAGACCAATGCTGATGGCAGTAATGATTGATGATGCTAATGGCTCTAGAGTGGTGATGGGACCGATCTTTACTCACTACGAGTTTTATGCTTCAGATAATATTTTGGAAAGTGAACAGAGATATACTGATGAACTTTGGCAAGAAGCTTATGACCATCTCTCTGATGCAGAGCTAGAAGCTAGTATGGGATTGGAGATGAAAAAGATGTTGGAAACCAATAAATAAATTTTAAATTATATACTATTTTTATACTTATTTGAAGTTGTTTGCAAATAACTATAAAATTATTTGTGCATACAGATAAGGTAGATATACGATGTAAATACAAAAATACCTCTATTAAAAGACAAAAACTAAATAAAATTAAGATTTAATTTGATATATTGTTTGAATGCTTGATGATATTCTATCTTATAGAGAGTTATGTGAAAAAGAAGATGCACAAACCTTACAAAGAGGAATGAATTTTAGATTAAATCCTAATTATTCTGTTGTTTTAATGTCCAGAAAAAATAATGCTCCATATCAAGATAAAATATTATCTGATGGTATTACTATTGAATATCAAGGTCATGATGAACCCCAAAGTTCAACAAATCCAGACCCAAAATTAGTAGATCAGCCTTTTCAAAATAGAAAAAGTTGAACTCTAACTCAAAACGGTAGATTTATACAATCTATAAATAACTATAAATCTGGGAAATCCTGAGCAGAAATAGTAAGAGTATATGAAAAAATATTATCAGGAGTCCGGTCATTAAAATGATTCTTTGATTTAATAGATTATAGGATTGAAGTTGAAGGACAAAGAAATGTATTTATTTTTACTTTAAGATTATCTAAACATCAAGAGTTAAATAAATCTAGTAGTATTAACCTCCAACATACTAGACTAATTCCATCTGAAATAAAAAAAGAAGTATGGAAAAGAGATTGATGAAAGTGTGTACTTTGTGGTTCTCAAAAAAATTTACACTTTGATCATGATTTACCCTTTTCAAGAGGAGGAACTAGTTTGACTAGCAAAAATATTAAATTACTCTGTATGAACTGTAATTTAAAAAAATCTAACAAGATAGAATAACTACCCTATGAAAAAACTTACTTCTTTCCTCACTCTCCTCTTCCTCCTGCTCCTCAGCATCCCTCTTTTTCTCAAACCCCAAAAATCTGAAATCCAACTCGCAGTCATCCCCCATTTTATGAT
>CAYTFB010000082.1:1978-3612 GCA_964437055.1 uncultured Candidatus Peribacteria bacterium | reverse complement strand
TCGTAAATTTTTATCTTATTTACCTTTTGGAAAAATGACAAAGAAACTATTGATGTCAGCACTTATTGTTGGATCAGTTGCAGTACTTGCTGCTTGTAACAAAACTCCTGTAGAACCTGAAGTAATTATCGATGATGTAGCAGAAGTTGAAATGCTAGAACCTGAAGTAATCATCTTGGATGCAGAAGATTTTGAAGATATCGTTGTAGAAGAAGATGTTGTAGATGAAGACGAAATTCTTGTAGAAGATGATGCTATATTGGATGATCTTGTAGAAGTAGAAGATTTCGTAGTAATCGAACAACCAGTTGAAGTAATTGTTGAATAATTTTCTTGTAAATTATCTACAAAACACTACAAAGAGAGCACAAGGTGCTCTTTTTTTTACGAATCTAGTTTTGATCATCCGATACCTTTATTCTTCGAGATATAGATAATGCTACTGAGACAGTATTTACAAACCCATCACTGATTAGCTAGGAGAAACTTCACCCACCTAATTGATTTAGGAGAAATTTTCATCAATGGAGAAAAAGTAGAAAATTATAAAACAACCATTAAAAACTGAGATCAAATCAGTATCAAAAATCTTAAAATCTATAAAACTATACAACTCAGAGTAGCTGAAACTCAAAGCAACCTCATCCTCTTTAACAAACCAGTAGGATATGTTGTTTCTAAAGCAGATCCTCATAATAAAACAATTTATACCCTACTTCCCAAACACCTCCATCATTACTATTATATTTGAAGATTGGACAAAGAAAGTAGAGGGCTCCTATTATTGACCGATACTCCCAAACTCGTCCATCTTTTTGAACATCCTAGCAATGAAATACATAAAACCTACCTTTTGCAGCTCCATCGCCCTTTTGATATAAATAATAAAAAAAACCTTCTCCAAGGAATAAAAGATGACAAAGATCTTTTAAAAGCCATCAAAATTCAGATTTTAGAAAAAAATATCGTTCAGGTTACTCTCAATGAAGGTAAAAAAAGACATCTCAGAAGGATGTTCGCAGCACTAGAATATCAAATATTAGATCTTCAAAGAATCCAAGTAGGAAATTATCAGCTTGGAAATATCAAAGAAGGTGAACGAATCACTCAGATTTATTCTTGATAAAACTTTTACAATGAGAAAACGACTCTATCAATGGAGAAAAAATAAACAGCTTCCCACCCTCAATACAATATTCATTTCCAAAGAAAAAATACTAAACAATCTCCATATCTTACAACAATTGCAAAAAGAATCAGCTTTTTTTCCTGTACTCAAATCCAATGCCTACGGTCATGGAATCAGCACGATGCTAGAAATTTTGAAGGGACAAGATTTTCCTTATCTCATCGTAGATAGTTTTCCTGAATATCAAATCATCTATCATCAGTCTACATTCAAGATCCTTCTCATCTGAGAAACTCTAGCAGAAAACTATCGTCATTTTGATTTTCAGAGAACTACTTTTGCAATTTATAATATTGACACCCTCAAAGCTCTCGGAGCACTAAACAAAAAAATTAATATTCATCTTTTTTTGAATACAGGGATGAATAGGGAAGGAATTCAAGAGAACGAACTCCTTGATTTTCTCTCACATCTAAAAAGCTATCCCAAAATTACTCTGGAAGGA
>CAYTFB010000082.1:0-1878 GCA_964437055.1 uncultured Candidatus Peribacteria bacterium | reverse complement strand
GCACTTCGTCTAGAATCTAGCATTATTTCTCTCCAATCACTTCTCCCAGGAGAAGGAGTCAGTTACAATCAGCACTGGAAAGCAACAGAAAAAACCAGAATTGCAAGTATTCCTTTTGGTTATTATGAAGGATGGCCTAGATCTGCTAGCTGAAAACTAATCTATAACTATCAAGGACATGAGTGCTCTCAAATTGGAACAATTTGTATGAATCTTAGCTCTTGCCTTGCTCATCCATCCATGCAAAGAGGAGACCGCATAGAGCTTATTAGTGACAAAAAAGACACAAACAATAGCATCCAAATCATTGCTCAGCTATCCTGAAGTATTCCCTATGAGATTTTGATTAGACTAGATAAGGGGATTAGGAGAGTTATCGTTTAGCCAAAAAAATCTGATTTCATTTTCATTTGCAAAAACAAAAAATTTTCTTAGAATAGAAAAAGACTGACTAACTCGTAGTTGAACCAAGTATCAATATTCTCAAACTATTTTTGGGAGCCAAAGATCATTGTCCATGAGATGATGAGGAGCTACCCACCTTTCCCAAGGGAGAGATGATCGGTTTGGTTACGGTTAGTCGGTTTTTTAAAAAAGAAAAAAAATGGAAACACTCAAGTTATCTTTTGAAGGAGAAAGCGAGAGAGTCGATAAATGGTTGACTCAGACTTTTAATTATTCTAGAAATTTTTTTCATCATATTATCTCCAGAGAAGGAGTTTTGATCAATGGGAAAGTTGCTAAAAAATCCCAAAAACTCAAGACTTGAGACCAGATCCAGATCGACAACCTTGAGAGATATCTTTCACCAGTTATTTTGGATGAAACTCCCAAAATCGAGATCCCTATCCTCAGAGAAACTCTAGACTATCTCATCATAAATAAACCCAAAGGAGTTCTTTCCCATCCCAATAGTGTCTGGGACCTCGCTCAGCCAAGTGTAGTGGGATTCCTCTATCATCACTATCAAGAACTGCCGAGTATTGGTAATTTTATCAGAGCTGGGATCATCCATAGACTTGATAAAGAAACCGATGGACTCATGATCATTGCAAAATCAGAAGCAGGACTGGCTCATTTCAAAAATCTTTTTAAAGCCAAATCTGAATCTGAAAGTATTGCCGATAAAACTCAAGTTCCGCTCCAAAAATACTATCGTGCTCGCTGCAAGATTACGGATCAATGATCCCAGTTTCTCTCAGAAATAGAGCATCAACTCCCTTTTTTGATCATAGAAGAGATCACTCCCAAAGTAGCCAATCCAAGCACCAAACTCGCCATCACTCAGATCCAACATTTTGCCAAAAAATCTGAAAAAGAAGTAGAGATTGATCTGCAAATATTTACAGGGAGAACTCATCAAATCAGGATTCACCTCTCTAGTAAAGGATTGCCCATCATTGGAGATTATCTCTATGGGCAAGAAGATGATCGTGGAATGCAATTAACTGCTTATAAGTTAGTTTTCCAAGATTTAGAAGGGAAAAGCATTGAAATTGGTATTGAGTAATTCTAAAGTAGAAAATATTCAAAAAGTAATAAAATACAAACAACCAAAACCGACTAAAACTCTCTTGCATTTTCGGTTTTTTTTTCTAGTATCAAAAAAAGAACTTTTATCCCTATTATCTAACAGATGGATGAGCAAATTTTTGAAAAAATTAAGAGGGTAAATGAGTACGGAAAAGAGTACCGATACGCCAGAGAACTCTCTAGAGCACTGGAGTATGCAGACTTTTCCAACTTTAGTAAAGTAGTACAAAAAGCAGAGGTTGCCTGCAAAAATAGTGGACAAGCGACAACTAACCATTTCAGTGAATTCACCGAGAAGGTTAAAATCGGCTCGGGAGCTACCAGATGACTCAAAAGCCGAAAATT
>CAYTFB010000081.1:0-3673 GCA_964437055.1 uncultured Candidatus Peribacteria bacterium | reverse complement strand
CCCTCCATTCCTCGAGAAGCATTGATGATCTGAGCTCCATTATGACGAGCAAAATCAATCCCTTGTGCAAGATGAGTTGAGGTAATAAAACTCCCCGTTCCTACTGTATATCCAGCTTTGATCGCCATGATTTGCGCATAAGGATTGACTCCAACTACTCCTATCTCATTGTCCATTTCTGCTCCGATTGTTCCTGCAATGTGCGTCCCATGATCATTACCAGACCAAACATTTTCCATAGATTCTGGATGATAAGGATCTTTGACCATTGATTCAGGAAGAGGATTTTTATTTTCAATTGTACTGGCATTTGCATATCGAACTGTTCCTGAAAGAAACCATCCTGAATAAAAAAAACTTGCTCCATTTTCACAGCTTCCTCGATTACTTCCATCAGATTTTTTACACTCCTCAGAACTCCACATTTGATTGAGTAAGTCTGGATGATTATAATCAACTCAGATATCTACCACTGCTACGATAGGTGCATACTGATCTTCTTTATCTAACAATGCAGAAATTACTTTGGGCCACTGGGTATTGGGAAAAGCTCGCAATGAGCTATAGCTAGGATCATTTGGAGTATAGTCATAGAGTTCATAACGATAATTGGGTTGAATCTGTGCTTGCGGAAATGCCTCCTCTACTCTAGCAAAAAATGCTGCTTCACTTTCTGTTGGATCTGACTGCAGTACATAACTGATCTGCTCTTCATGTACAATTTGCTCAACTAGCTCAAAATTATCTAAAGGGTTATCTTTATTTTCAACCCCCAAAAGACTAAAAGCTGAACTTTTTGGTGCTGAATCTACCGTTACCAGGAGCATACGATCCAAACTGATTGGAGTATTTGAAGGGTCTTCTGATTGTTCTATCTTTTCAGAGAGTGTTTCAAGAGGATTTTCTAATAGCAACTCTTCTCCAGGATCAACATTATTTTCACCCTCTTCAACAGTTTTTTCAAAACTAACATCTTCGGCAGCCATCAAATCTAATTCTCAACTTTCTAGGGACATTCAATATTCTTGAGCTATTGAAGAATAAACCTTAGGGTCTCACTCTCAAAGCGGAAAGATACTACTATCAGCTATGACCAAGAAAGACGGTTGCATCATAATTAAAGACAAAATACCCAAACTGGCAAAGCATGTTCTTATTTTTTGTGAATGCATCAAAAATACTTTAGTAGATAAAATATAGAACTTAAGTATACTTTTTTTTGGATTTTTTGCAAAAAATAAGCCCCTTGATCATCAAAAAAACTTGCATTTATTACAAAAAAACTCCCCATCACTGAGGAGTTTAGATAGTAAGGAATATTCTCAACTAGTTTTGTAACTGTTCTGCTCTCATGAGCATCAACATCACCCAGCCTCTCAGCTCTTTAATGTGAGGATTATCCTGTTGTAAGATTCCCTTATTTTTGAGCACTTCTAGGTGTTTACTATAGTAGTCTTCAGCTCCTTGGTTATACTGATCTCCAAAGAGTACTCTAGAAAGTACGGTAGCAAACTCAGCTCTAGAAACTTCTCCATGAGGATTAAAGTTTTCTAATGGATTTCCATCTGCATCGATTCCCATGATCTGCATCTGGTAAGCTTGCTGGATATAGTCAGCTAGATCACCAGTTACTGAAGCTGTGTCAGCATAACTAACACTGGTATCTACTTTTTTCTCTTTACCGAGATCTTTGGCAAATACTACCATCATCTTTGCTAGCTCAGCTCTAGTGAGTCCACGATCTAGTTCAGCTGATTCAATAGTATCTTGGGTAGTGATTCCTTTGAGATAGGCATAGATATAAGCATCTTTTTGTTCTTGAGAGCTTGAATTATCTTTTGTTAGAGAGATTACTTTCATTATTTTTTCTAACTGTTCTGATTTCAGGTTTGTATCTTGGAGGTATTTTTCTAAAATATTTACTATACTAGTTCAAGAATCTTTTACTTCTGTTGTTTCTGGGTTTTTTGTTGTTTCTGTTGTTTCTGAGCTTTTTGAATCCAAAGGATTCTTTACAGAACCATGAGTTTTTCAAGCACCAAAACCTCCCCCTCCTGAACTATTTGGAGTGCTAGGACTTATACTCTCCCATTTAGCATAAAGGGTAAGATGATCATCCAAAATAGTAGCAAAATCAAACACCTGAGTCAATGCCTCATCATTGTACCATCCTCAGAAAACAAATCCTTCTTTGCTTGGAGTCTCAGGTTGAGTAGCTTGAGTAGTTTCATCTAAAAGCATTACTTGATCATCAATTTGGGATCCTCACTGACTATCAAAACTTACCCTCACTCATGGGATAAGAACGATATTCCCATCATCTTGGTTATCAATCAAAGAGATATCTTTAGTGATAATTCCTACTACCTTATCATCATAATTTGGAAGTCATGGATTAGACCCAAAAGCAGCCTGTTCTATTATTTCGATAGAGTCTGGAATTATTAAAGAGCTTAAGTTATTTTGTGCAAAAGTAGCATACTTAATAGTTACCAATCCAGTTCACAATATCACTGAGTTTAATTCATTTCTTGCAAAAGCTGCTCTATCTATGGATGTGATAGAATTTGGAAGGACAATGGATGTTAAGTGATTGGTGTCAAATGCGTTATCACCAATAGACTCTAAGGTATCAGGAAAGTTTATCGTATTTAAATTATTATAGGCAAATGCCATATCATTGATACTTTTTATTCCATTTCAAAGAACCACTGTTTCTATCTCATTAAGCATAAATGCTTGCTTTCCAATGGTTTCTACACTATCTGGAAATATAAGCTCAGTCAGTAGATTTTGATAAAAAGACATCTCTCAGATATTTTTCACCTTATTTCAAAGTAGTAAAGAACTAATACTATTGTTATAGAAAGCTCTTACTCAAATATTTACAACGGTGTTTCAAAGTACTACCTCTTCAATCATATAACTCATAAACATCTGATCGATTAAATTTGTGACTTCAATAAAGTTTTCATCTCCGTCTGCAATAATAACTTTTTTTAGAGGATTTTCTGCAAATGCTAGTGGCATTAGACTACTTATTGATGCAGGGATAGTTACTTCTGTCAAAAGATTGTAACTAAATGCATCATTCCCAATACTTTCAACAGAATTTCAGATTATCACCGAGGTTAGTTTGTTATCCGAAAAAGTTCAATTTAAAATTGTTATTACTGAATCTGGAATAATTACTTCTGTCAAGAGATTATTTTTAAATGCATCATTCCCAATACTTTCAACAGAATTTCAGATTATCACCGAGGTTAGTTTGTTATCCGAAAAAGTTCAATTTAAAATTGTTATTACTGAATCTGGAATAATTACTGAAGTTAGCTGATTATTGCCGAATGTATAATGACCAATAGTTGTTACTGAATCTGGGATAATCACAGAAGTTAATGCTTTATTGCTAAAAACTCAATGTCGAAGCTCAGATACAATCTCACCTTCTATTTCTCTAGGGATCACGACCTCCTTTGGACAACCATTATTGTCTTCATCATAAGCTGTAATTACTCCCTCACTAAAAGTGAAACAAGATGAACCAGTAGGTTCAGGATCATCTAAAGTTTGAACCCCTCAAGATACTGATATCATATCTCCTTCGATTAGAGTTTCATCTTCTCAAAGATCTGAATCTACTGTTTCAGCTACATCAGATGTATCAGATTCA
>CAYTFB010000080.1:0-3678 GCA_964437055.1 uncultured Candidatus Peribacteria bacterium | reverse complement strand
TGGCAGCATTGATTTTTGTGGTGATTTTGTGAATCTTTATAGTACCTCAAAATACGTTGACAGATCATATTCTTTTCTGGAAAGAAAGCTCTTTTCCGATCAATGGAGTTGCTGCAGATCAAATTGGAAAAATTGTGAAAATCAATGGAGAATTTATGATAGAAAATGCACATCAAACTCAGACGAGTTTATCTCTTTTTGATGGAGACAAGATTATCCTCAAACCGGGTACGGTGATGTCTTTTGAATTAGATGAGGGAAAGGGAGAGATTATTGGACCTGCGGTATTTATTGTATCTAAATTGCCAGGAGCTTATCATATCAATCTTTTACAAGGTAATTTTTTACAATTTGATAGTGAAAAAAATAATTTTGACTTTCTCATAGAGACAGAAGACTTCAATATCCAGTCTGATGCAGGAGAAAGCAAAGAATTTTCCCTTCAAATCCTCAAAACAGAAGAAAAAACTTATATCAAAAATAATGGTAGTTCTCTTATAGTTCAAAAGAAAAAAGAAGAAGGTGATAAAAATCTGACTCAAGAAACTCAGACTTTGGAGAGTGATCAGTTGCTTTCTCTTCAAAAGGATAATGATATCTTACTACTAGAAAACAAAACAGACTTTGTGCAACTTTTAGCACAGAACAATCTTTCTTATACGAGAGATTTCTCATCTTTTGATCCAGAGATTACTACAAAGACTTGATCTATTCAAAATACCCTTCCTACCTGAGGAGAGAGTAATGAAGCAACTTCAATTACAGATATGCCACAGCTTTCTTTAGCAGAAGTTTCACAAGAGCTTGCATCTCTCCAAAAAGAAGGATCTAGTAGTATTTCTTCAGAACAGACTCAAAAGGCTCAAGAGGCACTCAATTATCTTGGAGATAGTAAAAAAATCCCAACAGAAGACCAACTGAGCACCATTTCAGCTGCATTGAATCCAGGATTCCTTTATGATGAGATGAAAGAAATTTACTCAGCACATTATTTAGATTTAGGTGGTGCAGTTCAAACTGCAGTATTGCAAAAATTCTCTAGCAAATTACTTTGAATAGCAAAGACTTTTGGTGTAGAACTTTGATCTTTCAAGCTCTCTTTTGTAGAGATGGAGCGTGCATTAGAAATCCTTTCTACAGGATTAGATGCTTATCATCTTCCTCCTTCCAAGACAGATCAGATTGATCTTTTGATTCAATGGTTTCAATTGTTCCAACAAGAGGATTTTGCTCAGTCTCGAGAAGATTTTTCTACTACTAGGACACAACTCCGTTTTCACTAAAGCTATTTTTTATCTTATTTTTGATAAATTGGGAAGATAAAATAACATTTTATCTTCTTTTTTTTGCTTATTTTTCTTATTTCTTTACAATTGATTGATAGAATTTTTGTGATATCTTTTGTGGTGTGTTTAGATTTTACTTACCTTATTAGCAAGCTATTTAATGACCCAAAAACTTCAACAGATTAAAAAAAACAATCAAAATAAACTTTCAAAATCTCTTGGTAAGCAAGATTTACCACTAGGGATCAAAGAGATTTCTGTTTCTTTGTTTATCTTTACTTTGGGGTGGGGACTAGGAGGAGATACCTTCTTTTCTGTTTATGTAAATTCTATTGTTCCCTCTGCTTTAGGAGTGACTTTGATCGGAGCATTTTTGGCTTTTATCAAATTACTTTTTGTGATCCCTGTGGGAATTATGAATGATAAAGGAAGTACGAGATATTTGCTTCTTTTGGGAAAAATTGTTTATGCTTTGTCTGGATTTTTTTATTTTTTGGCAGGATTTTATGGATCTTTTATTTGGTTGTTATTCGCTATCTTCTGCAATGGGATAGGAAACTCTTCGATGCATACAAGTTATCGTACCGTCTATGGAGATAAAGCGAGTAAAGACAATCGTACCAAAGTATTTGGAGTCTATTTTTCTAGTAGTCATCTGGCATTGGTTATTGGGGCTTTGATTGCTTCCTTCTTTGTCAACTATGTTGCATTACCCTATCTCTATCTTTTTATTACCATCTTTGCTCTACTATCGCTCTTGCAAGATGAGAAAATTCAAGAATTTTTTAAACAAAAGTTTAATCCTGAGGATGTAGACGATGCTCAGATAGAAACATCTGAATTTGGAATTCAAGAATTTGATGAGGGGATGGATAATGTCAGAAAACTTTTTGGATCGAGGGGAGTTATTATTTTGCTATTCAAAGAACTTTTTTCTTTTGCTCCTTGGAAGAAGGTTTTTGTGGCGATCAAAGGGTATGGAATGCCGATGTATACCGTTTTGGCAAATCAGTCTTTGGTGAGTATGATTTCTTATATCAATTTCCTTTTCATCCCTTTAGTTGCGATGGAGAATCATCTCAGCCTCTCTCAGATTGCGATCCTTTTTGCAGTGATGAAAGCTCCTTATTTGATCAACATTGTGATTGGATCCTTGGGAGATAAATATAGTAAAAAACTGATCACAGGAATCGTTTTATCGGTGATTGCAGTGGCATTTTTCTTTTTAGGTTCAGTGTCTAGCTTTTCTTTAATTATCTTCTTTTCTTTTATTGGAGCTCTAGGAGTAGCAATCTTAAATCCAATTGCTTCTTCACTTATTGGGGGTTATGCAAAAGCAAAAGATAAAGGAATTATGGCTGCTTTACAAGAATTTACGAGTAAAATCGGAGAAATTTTAGGTTCACTAGGTTTTGGAGTAGTAGCATCAATTATTGGAATGGATACTACTTTTATTGTTGCTGGAATAGGACTTTTTGTCCTAGGGATATGGATTAGTTCCAAAAAATTGATTAGAATTAAAACTCAGGATCATGAAGCTCATAAAGAACTAGAAGCTGTACAGCCTTATTTCAAAAAAAAGTAGCTTAGTACTTTTATTATTATTCATTTATAGTTTTCAATTCATTTATAGTTTTATTAATTGTTTTTCTGTTAGTTAAATTTTTCTCGTTTGGTGTTATTGTTTCTAGAATTTGTCCGGTAAAAGTCCGATAACAAATTCTCCTTTGAGAGGAAGCTGTCCTGCATTAAAATTTTCCCAAGCCTCAGAAAAATCCTGTGTACTGAAACTTTCAAATTTTTTGCTAATTTCTCTAGCAATAGCTATTTTCCCTTGAAAATGTAGTTCATCCAGTTCTCAGAAAAGTTTCTCGATCCTATGTACTGATTCATAAAAAAAACTCGGATGAGGAGTAGCGATGATTTGGTTTAGGAGTTTTTTTCTCCCTTTTTTGAGGGGAAGGAATCCAAAAAAATTAAAACTAGAGCTATCAAATCCAGATCCGACTACAGCGGGAATCAAAGCATTAGCTCCAGGTAAAATAGAGTAAGGAAGCTGATGCTGGTTACAAAGTTGGATCAGGCTTTTCCCTGGATCAGAAAGTCCTGGAGTCCCTGCCTCAGAAACAATGCCAATCTCTGTTTGTTCTATGAGAAGGTCTTGGATTTGTTTAAGTTGTCTGTCACTACTAAAGCTAGTAAAAGCATAGAGCTTTTTATCCTTAGTCTCAATCTGATACATACTCAGCAATTTTCTCGTAGTTCTGGTGTCTTCACAGAGGAGAATTTTTAGCTCTTCCAGCAGTTTCAATGCTCTGAGGGTGATATCGTCTTTGTTGCCTATCGGGGTAGGGATAAAATAGAGCATCGCTAAAAAGATAAACTAAAGTAT
>CAYTFB010000079.1:0-3692 GCA_964437055.1 uncultured Candidatus Peribacteria bacterium | reverse complement strand
CCTCTCAAAGAATCCTGTTATCGAGGTAAAATTTCTCAGGTGATTGATCTGCCTTCACAGGTTTATTTAGATACCATTCATAGCAAACTTTCTCCAGAAAATATTTTGGAAATTATCGTGCCAAAGGTATTAGTTCCAGAAAAGATCGATATTGAAATCCAACAATAATAGATAGCTCAAAAAATCAGATTTAATTTTTTCTTAATTTTTCTGAATGCAAAAAAAAGGTTTTCTCATCGTCATTGATGGTACTGATGGAAGTGGTAAAAAAACTCAAACACAGTTACTGAAAAACAATTTGCTTGAAAATGGGTATGTAGTAGAGATGCTGGATTTTCCTCAGTATGGGAAAAAAAGTGCAGGTCCAGCAGAAGAATATCTCCAGGGAAAGTATGGAAAGGCAGGAGAGGTTTCTCCTTATCAGGCATCAATTCTCTATGCGGTAGATAGGTTTGATGGATCTTTTTTGATCAGAAAATGGTTGGATGATGGAAAAATTGTACTCTTGGATAGATATGTCTCTGCTAATATGGGACATCAGGCAGGTAAAATCGCTGATTTGGAAGCAAGAGATGAGTTTTTATCTTGGTTGGATCATTTGGAGTATGAACTACTCGGGATTCCTAGACCAGATTTACAACTATTTCTCTCTACAGATCCAGAAAAAAGTAGACAACGTGCTTTGACTTCGAGTAGACCAGGAATGGACAAATCCAAGGATATTCATGAAATAGATGGGAATCATATGCAGCAATCCAGTGAGGCATTTCATGATGTTGCAAAAAAATATGCTTGGACTCAGATTGATTGTGAGGGAGTAGGATGATTGAGAAGTATTGAAGATATTGGAGCAGAAATTTTAGAGAAAGTTTTAGAAAAGTTTGTTTAAAATTAGTTAAAGTTAGTTTTTTCTAACCCACCCGGTGATATTATCCAGGTGGAAAAAGACCTCAGAAAAAACTCTTGAAAAGTCTGACCAAGCTCATATACTCCAATTTGTTGCAGAAAAAATCTGTCTTTTATTTTTTTATCATAATTGTGTATGTCAGAAAACAAAAAGTATGTCTACTCTTTCGAAGAAGGGAAAGGGGTGAGTAAAGACATCGTAGGAGGAAAGGGAGCAAACCTTGCAGAAATGGTCAGTCTAGGATTGCCAATCCCATCAGGATTTACCATTACTACTGAGACTTGTGATATTTACTACAAAAACAACAAATCTTATCCAGCAGAGGTGGATCAGCAGGTAGAAGCTCAGCTCCAAGCTTTGGAAGCAAAAATGGGTAAAAAACTCTGAGATTCTCAAGATCCTTTATTGGTTTCTGTGAGGTCTGGTGCAGCAGCATCTCTTCCAGGGATGATGGATACCGTGCTCAATCTGGGACTCAATGATCAGTCTGTAGTAGGACTAGCAAACAAAACAGGAAACGAGAGATTTGCTTGGGATAGTTATAGGAGATTTATCCAGATGTTTGGGGATGTAGTGATGGAAGTACCTCATCATCATTTTGAATCTGCTCTCCAAAGTGTAAAAAATAAACAAGGAGTAAAACTCGATACGGATCTCTCTACTGAGGATCTCAAAGAAGTGGTGAGACTCTACAAAGAAGCAATTCAAAATCATACTGGAAAACTTTTCCCAAACGATGGGAGAGAGCAACTCAAAATGTCTATCGATGCAGTATTCAACTCATGGAATAATGAGAGAGCAATCATCTATAGAAGGATCAATGATATTAGAGGACTCCTCGGTACTGCGGTAAATGTACAATCTATGGTGTATGGAAATATGGGAGAAACTTCTGGGACAGGAGTATGCTTTACCAGAAATCCAGCTACGGGAGAAAATAAATTTTATGGAGAATATCTGATGAATGCACAGGGAGAAGATGTAGTTGCAGGTATTAGGACTCCAGCTGAGATCCAGACTCTCAATGAAGTGATGCCAGCATGCTACAAAGAGCTTGTTGATATTTACCAGATGCTCGAAAAATACTACAAAGATATGCAAGATATGGAATTTACGATCCAAGAAGGTAAACTCTATATCCTCCAAACGAGAAGTGGGAAAAGAACCGCTGCAGCTGCAGTAAAAATTGCAATGGATATGCTTGCAGAGGGACTCATCGATGAAAAGACTGCAGTACTCAGAGTACAGCCAGAACAACTTGATAGTTTGCTCCATCCCCAGTTGGATGAAAATGCTAAAAAAGCTGCTGAACTTTTGACCAAAGCACTACCTGCATCGCCAGGAGCTGCGGTTGGACAGATTGTTTTCCATGCAAATACTGCACATGACTGGAGAGAAGCTGGTAAAAGGGTGATCCTCGTGAGGACCGAAACTTCACCAGAAGACATCCAAGGGATGATCGCTGCTGAGGGGATTTTGACTGCTAGAGGAGGGATGACTTCTCATGCTGCAGTAGTAGCCAGAGGAATGGGTAAATGCTGTGTATCTGGAGCAAGTGATCTCCATGTCAATGAAGCAGAAAAAACTTTCACGATCCATGGTAAAACTTTCAAAGAAGGAGATCTGATTTCTCTAGATGGAAGTACTGGAGAGGTGTTTGCTGATGCTTTGGCGGTAACGGATCCAGAATTGAGCGGAGATTTTGAAAAACTTATGCTTTTGGCAGACAATTATAGAAAACTCTGAATCAGAACCAATGCCGATACTCCTCAGGATGCACTCGTAGCTAAAAAATTTGGTGCTGAAGGGATCGGACTGTGTAGGACAGAACATATGTTTTTTGCAGAAGATAGAATCAAAGCTGTGAGAGAGATGATCCTCTCAGAAGATGAAGCAGGGAGGAGAAAAGCTTTGGCAAAAATTCTTCCTTTCCAAAAATCAGACTTTTATGATCTGATGAAAACATTGGAGGGTAGTCCAGTAACGATCAGGTTTTTGGATCCTCCTTTACATGAGTTCCTCCCTACAGAAGAGGCACAGATCGCTGAACTAGCAACAGAACTCGGAGTGAGTGTAGGACAGCTCAAAGATAAAATCCAATCCTTGCATGAATTCAACCCAATGCTTGGACATAGAGGATGTAGACTGGCAGTGACATATCCAGAAATCGCTGAGATGCAAACTGAGGCGGTAATCGCTGCTGCTTGTGAGCTCAAAAAAGAAGGAATTGATGCGCAACCAGAGATTATGATTCCTTTGGTAGGATTCAAAACAGAGCTGGATTTCAATACCGAGATCGTGAGAAGAGTAGCTCAAGCTACCATGGAGAAGTATGGAGTAAGCATTGATTACAAACTCGGGACGATGATCGAGGTACCAAGAGGAGCGCTCACGGCAGACAAAGTAGCTGAGACGGCAGAATTTTTCTCTTTTGGAACCAATGATCTCACTCAGATGGGACTAGGATTCTCTAGAGATGATGCAGGAAAATTTATCAAAGATTATATGGATAAAGAGATTTTTGAAAAAGATCCTTTCCAAACGCTAGATCAAGAAGGAGTAGGACAACTCGTAGAGATTGCAGTAGCAAAAGGAAGACAAACTAGACCTGATATCAAGCTTGGAATCTGTGGAGAGCACGGAGGAGATCCTGCTTCTATCGATTTCTGTCATAGAGTAGGTTTGAGTTATGTGAGCTGTAGTCCTTTTAGAGTACCGATTGCAAGGTTGGCGGCGGCACATGCGGCGATCAAGCATGGATAATTTGATTATTTAAAATCTCAAA
>CAYTFB010000078.1:0-3840 GCA_964437055.1 uncultured Candidatus Peribacteria bacterium | reverse complement strand
TCTATTCAGATGATTCTTTGGAGTCCTTCGTGGTCTTTGAGTTTTTGGATTACTTTTTGCTCAATTTGTCTGACTCTCTCTCTGGTTACATCAAATTCTTCTCCTACTTGTTCTAAAGTAAATTTTGGGCCATCGATTCCATATCTCATTTTTACGATCTTTGCCTCTCTATCATCTAGCATCTCCAAAATGGTATCAAGATTGTTTCTCAGGGCATTTCTTTCTGCAATCTGATCTGGTCTCATGGTGTTGGCATCTTCTAGAAGATCTGCGAGGGTATCTCTTCCTTCATCTCCTACTTGTCTATCGAGGGAAACATTTCCAAAAATTACTTCTTCTAATTTTTTGATTTTTTTGATAGGAAATCAGAGTTTTTGTCCAATTTCTTTACTAGTAGGTTCACGACCAAGTTTTTGAAAAAGGAGCTGATAGGTTTTGTTGTAAGAATTGATTTCATCGATCAGATGGACAGGAATCCTCACATGTTTACTCATATCTGCAATCGCTTTAGTTATGGATTGTTTGATCCACCAGGTTGCATAGGTACTAAATTTGAAATCTCTCTCTGGATCAAATTTTTCAATCGCTTTGATGAGCCCAATATTTCCTTCCTGGATGAGATCTGAAAAGGTCAATCTCCCTCCAAAAAATCTTTTTGCAATAGAAATTACGAGTCTGAGATTGGATTCAATGAGTTTTTTTTTGGCTGCTTCGTCTCCTTTTTTGATTTTTCTGGCAATTTCTTTTTCCTCATCTGCAGTGAGGAGGGGAATTTTTCCAATATCATTGAAATAGAGTTTGATAAAGTCTTTATGCTGAGAGTTAGCTGCATTGGTAGTAGCTTTATTGCCATAAATACTTACTTTCCCCAGTTTGCTTTCTTTTTTGATTTCTTCTTGTTCTTTTTCTAGGATCTCTTCGATGGTAATGATTTTGATCCCTAGTTTGTCAGTGAGATCATAAAATTTTTCCAAAACTTTGATATTTCCATCCATATCATCCAGTTCTGAGATGATTTCTTCCTCTTCGATACTTCCTTTTTTAAAACTTATTTCCAATAGTTTTTGGAGCCCTTCGCTAAGCTCTGCAATATCATCTTGGAATTTTTCTCGCATTTTTTTCTTTAAATTGTCCATGATCTGTCTCTTTCTAAGAATAAATAAAAATCTTTTAATAAATTTGACAAAATTGATATTATTTATATAATAATCTACGTGTAGTAGAACCTTGTAAGCAAATTTTGGGGATAATCCCTCAAAAAATGCAAGAAGACAGAAACTTTTCGGAGCTTCTGTCTTTTATTTTTTTTCTGGAATTTTGATCACATAGGTTTCTTTACTTTGTTTTCTAGAACTTTCTGGTTTAAATACTTTAATGTTTTTCCCTCAAAACCTTTTTTTTAGTTGCATGATAAATTCATCAAATCCTGGTCCCATAAAAAGTTTGATTGCAAAACTCCCTTGGGGATTGAGATATTGTTCATAAATCCAGTAACTTTGTTGGATGAGATCTAGTGATCTAATCGCATCAATATCTCTGAGGCCAATCGTATTTGGTGCCATATCTGATTGGATAAAGTCAAACTGTTGAACTTGTTCTGCTTCAAAAATCGCTTGTACTCCAGCAGTATCAGTAATGTCTTGGACATAAGTCTTGATTTGTGGAAAGTTGAGCTCTACAGGTTTGATATCTAGTCCAATGATTTTAAAGTCTTTGGTACGATTTTTTTTAAGCTGTGCAAAACTATATTGTATCCAACTCCCTGGCGCACATCCAATATCCAAAATATTTCTAGTCTGTGGAGTGATGAGTCCGTATTTTTGCTGAATTTCTTCAAGTTTAAAAGCACTCCTGGCTTTGTAGCCTGTTTTTTTTGCTTTTTTAAAATAAAAATCATAAGGATTATACATGTTCAAGAAATAGCACTACTGATTTGCCTAAAAATATTTTGAAAACTAGGAATTTGACTAGTAAATTTATTCTATAGCAAGGATTTTTACATTTTTTCTTCCAGTTTCATGTCTCATTTTACCAACTTCTCCAACTTTTTTCCCTCTAATGGCTTGTCCTAGTGGTGATTCAAAGGAGATATTTAGGATTCCTTCTTCGATACCTACCTCTGCAGTACCAACGATTACTACGGTATATTCTTTGTCTTCTCCTTCGATATCGAGGAGAACCTTGCTTCCAAAGTCTACATTTTTTTTGGATCCGGTTTGTTTTTTTTCTACAATTTCTGCATCTTCGATAAGCATTTCTATCTCAGCAATTCTGGAATGGATAAAGTCTTTGTCCTCCATTGCTGATTTGTATTCAAAGTTTTCTGAGAGATCTCCCATTGCTTTTGCATCAGAAAGTCTTTCCAAGACTGCAGGGAGTTTTTCTTGTTTGAGTTCTTTTAGCTCTCTGATGAGTTTGTCGTATCCTTCTTTGGTGAGAAAATTTTTATTACTCATAACTGATCATGATTTGATAAAGATAAAAATCTGATTTTTGTTTACTTTAGTATTTAAAGCATTAGGGTAACTATATTGGTTTTTTTTCCTATTCTCTATTTACCAAAAGATCCCCAGAATCCTAGCACATTTCTTTTTCGTTTGTCAAAGGCATGAGAAACCATATCCCTTGCTATTTTGAAACCTTTGTGGCTAGATACAGTAAATTTTTCTCCATCATAAAGAAAAATGAAATCTGATTCGTAGAGTCCAGCTTTGTTTTTGATGATACTATAATCAATGATCACTTTTGCATCAATATTTTTTGCGTAGATTTTTTTGAGGACGCTTTGTCCTTTGTTTGCGATTTGTGATTCTACTACTTTTTTGAGATCTGCTTCCATTACTTCAGATACATTAACAAATTTGTACTTGATGTCACTGACTTGCAAGAGTTCTGTGGTCATGAGGATTGGATAAGGGAAATAAAAACTATTTTTGATAATAGTAATGTCTCCAGGAAATACAAGATAAATTACAGCTTTTTGAGAAAGTTTTCTTTGATTAAGTTATTCTTTTTTTCATTTTGAATCATCAAATGTGCTTTTCTAAAGAGTTCTCTGATATCTCCATAGTAGAGAAGTGCAAGGATATCTTGGATGCTCGCCCATTTATGAATCCCAATATATCATTCACCATCAGTGATCTTTACCATTTCAGGATTACCTATATAATGCATGAGAAAATAGGTCACATCTTTATCTAGATGACCTTTTTTAGTTTCAGAGCTTCTCAAAGAGGTAGTTCAGATTGGTTGTTTGATCCTGAGTTGCTTGAGAGGGATTCAGCATTCTTCAGAGGTTTCTCTGAGTGCTGTTTCTTGGATCTTTTCTCCTTTCTGGATTTTACCTTTTGGAGCTACTCGTTCGATTTTTCCTGAGAGAGCATGTCTTTTGATAATGAGATATTTAGGTTCATGATTTTCGTCTAAATAGTAGAGGATTCCTCCAGCACTTTGTACTATTTCTGCCATAAAAGATTATAAAAGTTAAATAAATAATTAAGATAGGAATTTGTCTATTTGTTTTTTTGCTCGATCTGCAAATAAATTTCAGGTTGTTGGTAGGTTGGATATTTGATCGACAGCTTCTATTCTTCTCTTAATAGATTCTTCTGAACTTTGAGGAAGCTTGGAGAGCATTATTTCCTTGGAATCTATTGAAGTTTCTAAGATTTGTTGTTGAAGAGATGTTATTTCATTTTTAGATAATGTTATTTTTGCAAGTATTTCTTTAATTGTATTTATTTCATTTCACTGTTCTTCTATTTTAAGGTCGTTTAATTTATTAACTCTTTCACTAGCACTTGATAAATCTTTTAATGCATTTTGGATGATTTCTTTTTT
>CAYTFB010000077.1:0-3842 GCA_964437055.1 uncultured Candidatus Peribacteria bacterium | reverse complement strand
TTGGTGGATGTGGGAACAAAGCTATCAACAGAATGATTTCTGAGGGATTGGATGGGGTAGATTTTGTAGCAGTAAATACTGATGCGCAAGATCTGGCAACCAATCTAGCTCAAGAAAAGGTAAATATTGGACTCAATATTACCAAGGGACTCGGAGCTGGAGCAAATCCAGATGTGGGTAGAAAGTCAGCAGAGGAGGATGAGATGAATATCAAAACAATCTTACAAGATACTGATATGGTTTTCATTACTGCAGGAATGGGAGGAGGAACCGGAACCGGAGCAACTCCTGTGATTGCTAGGACGGCAAAAGAAATGGGGATTTTGACGGTTGCTATTGTGACTAAACCTTTTGGATTTGAGGGAAAAAAGAGAGAACAAAATGCTGAAGATGGACTCGCTAAACTCAAAGAGGCGGTAGATACTTTGATTGTAATTCCAAATGATAAAATTTATACTCTAGTAGACAAAAAAACTACCTTTAAACAGGCTTTTTCTATGATCGATAAGGTACTCTATTTAGGAGTTCAAGGAATCTCAGACCTGATCGTAAAACCAGGGGATATCAATATCGACTTTGCAGATATTAGGGAAGTAATGCTCAACTCTGGGAATGCGCTCTTGGGAATCGGATATGGTGCAGGAGAAAAGAGAGCTGTGGAGGCAGCAAGGAAAGCAATCGAAAATCCACTTTTAGAGACCAATCTAGATGGAGCAAAAAAAGTAATTTTTGCGGTATCAGGTGGAATGGATCTAACTCCAGTAGAAGTACAAGAGGCAGCAAATATTGTAGAAGAAATTTTGGATCCAGATGTAAATATGATCTGGGGAATGAGTTTTGATGAATCTTTTGATGATGAGGTAAAGGTTACTATTATTGCAACTGGATTTGAAGAACAGAGCAAAGCTCCAATTTTAAAAACCGTGCAAAGAGATGTTTTTGGTAAACCCTTGAGGAGAGCTCAAACTACTTCAGATGACTTTATCACTAGAGGAATTAAAGAAACACAACCAGAAACTAAAAGCCCGGAAGTAGAGACTACATCAGAAGAGGATACAGAAATCCCTGCATTTGAAAGGAGAAGAATTAGACAAGAAGGAACTGGGAATTAGTTTGATCTTTATAAAAAAGTATATATCTTTGAAAGTCAAGTTTTAATGCTAGTTTTTTTATGATATTTTGCAAAAGATTAAAAAAAACTTTATAATTGAGTTGTTATATTTTTATTTTTGATCATCATGAGATGAAAGTAACGATTGCTACAACTCAAAATACTACTGTTTTTTCAGGAGAAGTAGAACAAATTATCTTGCCTACAGAGACAGGATCTCAAACAATTTATAAAAATCATATCCCAGTAGTATTGAGGCTGGTTCCAGGTATTATAAAAACTCTACCTTTAGCTTATGCCCAAGAAAATCTGATTGAAGCTATTCGTTCACTCAGTATTTCTAAAGGAATTGCTTTTGTAGATTCACAAAATATTAGAATTACGGTGTCTATGGCGACTACCAATTCTCCTGGTAAATTAGCGGAGCTCTATGCTAATAGATCACTACTGGAAAAACAGCTTAGAAAACTCAAAAGAGTTGGGAATATTGAAGATATTCATCGTGTGATTTTACAATTAGAAAAGATCAAAGCAGATATTAATCTCACAGAGATGAAAGTATAGTATAGATAAATCCGACTCTTGGTTTGATTAATTCATATAGAGATGAGATATTTTTTTCAATTAAATTTGACAAACTACTTCTGTTAAATATACTCAAGAAGCTTAGAATTCTTGAGTTTTTTAATTTAATTTTTCCCTATGAAAAAGATATTTCTATGAATACTCTTATGACTCCTTACTTTAACCAATACCCTTGTATTTGCAGATTTAGCAGGTTATCATATCAATCATTATCAAGTGATTATGGATCTTTCTGAAGATGGAAGTATGGAAGTGAGGGAAGATATTGGAGTAATTTTTACTGAATCGAGACGTGGAATTTATAGGACAATTCCTATCTATAGTCCTTCATGAAGATATACGGTAGTAGAAAATTTTAAAGCAATAGGAGATCCAGCATCTTATATCAAAGAGGAGAATAACTATCAGCTAAAAATCTGAGATCCTAATGTTTTTCATTTTGGAGAAAAGAATTATCATATTCGATATAAGGTAAAAAATGCGATAGCAGGATTCTGATCTGAGGCAGAAGCTTGGACAGAACTTTATCGAAATATTATTGGTACAGAGCGAGAAACTAGTATTGATAATATTTCTTTTACTCTCAATCTACCTAAATCACATACTTTTTGATCAGAAGAGTATTATGTCGTCTATGGTAAGGCTTGAGAACAAAAAACTGAAGCTATCAGAATGATCTATAATGAGAAACAGCATCGTTTTGAGGGAAAGCTAAATCAAAAGCTTTTAGATAGGGAGGGAGTTACTATCGGAGTAAAATTTCCGAGTGATTATTTTACTCTTTCGCAAGAATATCTTAATATTCAGGCACCGACTTATTCAGATATGGGAGAAAATACTTATATTCCATTTGGGTGATTATTGAATTCTATTTGATGGCGATCGTTATTTAGAGGTTTCTTTTTTCTTTTTTTAGGAATAATAAGTATTATTCTGGGAATAAAATATAGAATAGTAGCTACTGCTTTTGTTTCTTTGCATCTTTTAATAGGGATATTTATGGGATTTTCAGATATGCCTATTATAATACCTCTTTTCTGGAATGGAATCATTTATGCCATTCTTTATTCTCAAATTATGCGTAAGTTAAAGGGGGGTGATAAAAAAAATAAAGAAAAAAATAGACCAATTACGATTTATTATACTCCTCCGAAGGGAATTAATCTTATTACGGCTTCAGAAATAGCAGAAATCGATCCTAAAAGGACTTTAGTAGCTTTGATTTATGAGCGAGCAGCTAAAGGAGAAATTACCATTGAGCAGATAAAAAAGCGTATACTTTTCTTTACGACTAAAGAATATCTTTTCCATAAAAAAACATTTTGATCTGGATGATTAGTTGGAGAGATCTTTTCAAAAGAATTGCAAGAAATCCATAAAATAAACAATTATCCTTATAATGAATTACTAGAAATTATTTTCTCCGAACAAACCTCAAAGCTCTCAGAATTAACTTGGAATGATTATCAGTTTTTTTTGAAAAGATTAAAAAGTAAACAAGATAATGAAACAAAAAAATATTACACAACTGAAACCAAGAAATTATTAAAACTTATTTCTTATGAAGTAGAAACACTTAACCAAAGAGGGGAGGAGATTTATGAAGAGATCAGAGGATTTAAACACTATCTTTCAAAGGTGGAATCTCCTTATCTAGCACAAATGTTAAAAGAGGATCCTCTCTATTTGGATAAAATGCTTCCTTGGGCAGTTCTTTTGTGAGTGGAAACAGAATTTTTACAAGCAGTTCAAAATCATCTTGGACAACTTGAGAATCCAATATGGTATACTGGAGAAGATGCTTTTTCTGTGATAGCAGTAGGGGCAATGACAAGTAGCATCATGTCTAGAATGAATCCTCCTAGCGAAGGATCTGGTTCTGGATGAGGGGGGAGTTCATGATTCTCTAGTGGTGGAGGATCTTCAGGTGGATGAGGTTGAGGTGGAGGCTGAGGTAGTTGGTAACTATCTTGAAATGTTATAAAATTCTGAAAAGCTAAAAGTCTGATTGTAAATTCAGGCTTTTTCTTTATACTAAAGGAAATAATTTCTTGTTTTAAATCTCCTTGTATATCATGTATTTTGCTCTCCTAGGAAAACACAAAGAACTCAGTCTCAAAGAACTAGAATATGCCAAGGTTGAAAA
>CAYTFB010000076.1:0-3853 GCA_964437055.1 uncultured Candidatus Peribacteria bacterium | reverse complement strand
TCTACCAATCCAGATCTTTTGAGGGCGATTTTGATCAAAAAGAGAAACATTGTTTTGCTCAAAAATATCCTCGCTCCCCAAGAAGAGATCTTGATCGAACTGCAGAGGGAAACTTCCAAGTTTTACGAAGGAGATTTGGATGTGTATTTTGAGGATCTAGAATACAAAACAGGAAAAATCCTGGGACATATTGCGATCCTGCATGACAATATCGATTCTTTGGCGGATGTGTTCAATACCATGACCAATATGATCACCAATAAAAACCTTTCCATTCTTACGGTTCTGACGGTAGGGATTGGTATCATGACGATGGTGAGTGGAATCTATGGGATGAATGTAGATCTTCCGATCCAAAACAATCAGTCAGCTTTTTTGATCTTGATGGGAATCATGCTTTCTCTGACTTTGATTACTTTCTTTGTTTTTAAAAAAAAGAAATGGTATTAACCGATTCTTGATCTATATTCCCTCACTTTCAACAAGATAAAATTCGCTTTATTTACTCTCTAACTTGATCCTAATTTCATGTTACAAAAAAGAAAAAAATCTACTTTCAAATGGGGACGAGCACTTTTGCCATTCCTAGTGCTTACGATCGTAGGTGTTATGTTGTTTCGCGCTTATTATGCACCTCTTACTTACGAAGGGATTCATAGTATCCAGATTGCTCAGGGAGATTCGATTTCCAAGCTCTATCCTCAGATGTCTAAACTCAAGCAACTGATGCTCAGATATTGGGTCAAAAAATATCCCGACCAGATTCCTACCCTCCAAGAAGGGAGTTATACTTTGATGGGGAGTTATAGCAAAGCAGAATTTTTTGACTACCTGGCAGCTGGTCCTCAGAAAGATTATGCTCGTGTAACTTTGTTAGAAGGATGGTCGATCTATGATAGTGATGCTGGACTAGCAAGGAAACATTACATAGCTCCAGGAGCTTTTGTTGCTCAGGCAAAGGATTCTAGCTTTATCCAGCAGATGCAAATTTCCTTTCCCTTTCTCACAAATTTTCCAAATCTGATTTCTTTAGAAGGCTTTCTCTATCCGGAGACCTATTTTGTCAATTATGAAGGAGATTTCATTAGCAATCTGATCAAAATGCAGCTCAAAGAATTTGAAAAAAGAGTTTGGATTCCTCACAAAGAGCTTTTTTTGAATAATACTTACACTCCTTATCAGCTTTTGAGCTTGGCCAGTATCATCGAGGCAGAGGAAAAAACACAGTCCAATAGGGCAATGATCGCCGGGATTTTTTTCAATAGACTAAAATCTGAGATGAGACTAGATGCAGATATTTCTCTCTGCTATGGATTGCAGAGCACTTTGGCAGACTGTACAGAAGCGGTGATTAGAAAAAATCTAGACAATTCCAATAATCCTTACAATACCAGGAGAGTTGCTGGATTTACTCCCACTCCGATCAATAGCCCTTCTCTGAGTAGTATCAAAGCGGTGCTTTCTCCGCAGTCAAATAGTTATTACTACTATCTCCATGACAAGAGTGGAAAAATTCACTATGGGAAAACCCTTGATGAACACAACCAGAATAAAAAGAACTATCTCTAGTAAATGTACAATAGCTTTTTGTTTGGTATTTCGTTAGAGAAGTTTTTTCTCTAAACTTAGAGATAAAAATCAGGATTTGGTATTTTTTCTATTTGACTTTTCCTGCTATTTTTATAGACTGGGAAAGTAAACTCTACAAATTCTTTTAATCAACTGATGTGATGTCAGCAAAGCTTCCTAAAAAAATAGTTTCCAATCTGATGATCCTTGTCTTGGCTCCATTACTAGCATGGGGACTTTTTTATCTTACTCGTTATGGAGGAGAATCTTTTCTGGCAAGTGTCTTGGATCTCTCAGAAGTGGAAATGATTGCAGAAAAAGAGCGAGGGATTGCCTACAAAACTTTTCCTGGAGTTTTAGAGGTCTTTGGCTCTAAAGCGATTCAAGATCAGCAGAGAGTACAGTTTGAACTCCTTTACAATCCAGAAAAAATCCAATTAGAAACTCGAGATACTGAGCTTTATCAGGCCCAAATCCTTGTAGAGCAGCCGGGATATCTTTTGATCGAACTTAGAGATTTTCAGCATTTAGCATTAGACCAAGAGTGGTTTGCGATAGCTTTTACAGGAGCAGAAGATCAGCTTTTACTAGGAGAGGCTCATATTGTTGCAGAGGATCTCTCAGAAACTCCATTGGCTGTTGGTAGTCTCAATGCTTTGGATCCGAATTTTTTATTTCACTAGGATATGGGGATGAAATCTTTTTTTAGATCTTTATTGCTGTGATGAATTGTTTTCTTTCCAGCACTAAGTTTTGCGGCATCTAGCCCTGATGCTTTTCAGATTGAGGTGAGTCCCTCTACCTTTCAGGTCAATCAAGCAGTTGATTTTACCGTGACAGCGCTCAAAGCCAATGCAGTGATGAAGGATGCAGATTTTAATTTCTTTATCTACGTAGCCTCAGAGGGGGGAGAGGATATCAGCTATGTGGATTATGTTGTACCCAATGATGGATTTAGTAATTTTGTAGCAAGTGATCAAGGAGTCAAAAAATTTTCAAAAGGACTTTTGCTCAGAAAACCAGGAACCTATCAGCTCAAAATTGTGGATTTTCAAAATGAAGAAATTGCAGGATCTACCATTATTATTGTCAATGCAGATGTAGATAGGGAGTCATATCCTATTTCTATTGTCTCTCCTTTAGCTGGGAGCAAAGAATCGATCTCTCCAGTAGAAGTGATTGCAAGATCAGAGAAACTACCCAATACCCGCGTACAGCTTTTTCTCAACAATAAAATGATGGAAGAGTTGATTGCTTCTCCAGATGGTACCATTACTACATCATTGACAGCACTCAATACTGGCAATAATGTTTTACAAATCAAAGCATTTGCTAGCGATAATCAAGAAATTTGAAGTTCAGAGATCATTACTTTTGATTATACTCCTCTTTGAGAGAAACTTTTTTCTACCCTTACTATGACTCCAAATCAAAACCTTAAACTCTGAGATAGGGTACGTTTTGAGCTTGGTGTGGATGAGAGGGTTTCTTCTGCAAAAATGATCTTTTCCTCAGGCAAAGAATATCCGATGGATAAACAAAAAGAGGGAATTTTTGAGAAAGAGTTGGTCCTACTCAACACCGGTACGATTCTGGTGGATTTACAGCTCATTGTTATGGAAGAGGCTAAAAACTATCTAGAAGTATTAGCTTTTGAGGTAAAAGATCATCTCAAAATCTGAGAAGTGAAGCTGCAGGCTACGGGATCTAGCTACTCAGCAATTGATCTTTCTTGGAAAGTTTTGGATGGAGAAGCAGAACAGTTTGCGGTATTTTATGGTACGGAGGCAGATCAACTTTCTGGGACAATTCTGACTACAGAGCCTTACCTTGCTTTGACAGGACTGACCCATGGAAAGCGTTATTATTTTCAGATCCAGGCATTAGACCAAAATCATGAATCTGAGGGATTACCTTCAGATATTGTAGAGTTTGATTTACCAATTTTGACAGGAGTGGGCCCAGAGGGAAATCCAATCACTGGTCATGCTATTGTTACAGATCCTTTGTGTATGGTAAAAAATATCAACTTTAGTACCAAAAAAATTGGCTCTCGTTATTATATGTTACGAGATGCGGTAGAGCATGCAGAAAAATATAGAATTTTTAGAGCAGAAACTCCTGAATCTACCAAAAGATTGATTGGAGAGACAGAGATTGCTAGATTTGAATATCCTTTTGATACAACTGTGACTGGAGAGCAGTTTGCTTATTACTCTATCGAAGCGGTTTGTAAGGATGGCAGTAAAGCAATGCTTGCAAATGCAGAAAAGGTGCAGGTTGG
>CAYTFB010000075.1:0-3945 GCA_964437055.1 uncultured Candidatus Peribacteria bacterium | reverse complement strand
AATCTTGTAACAATCTGAGTATAATGTTAAAAAAAAATAAAGCAAATTTTTGAAAACTTTTTTCAAAATACAGAGATGATTTGCCTTTTATCGATGCTTTCCAAAAATTCTTAGATCAAAGATCTACTTTACTCCCTCAAAGTAAAAAAACAATATCTTCACTTATCATAAAATAAAGTAGCATAATTTGCAAAATTGAAATAAAAAATTATACTTATACTAAGTTTTATTTTACTACAGGATCTCATGCAAATTTCAAAACAGAGCAAACAGCGAAAGAGATGGTATCTACTCAGTCTTTTCCTGCTGATTCTTTTACTAGGATGGGTGGGCTACAACTATAGTTCTGCCTTTTTCAAAGAAAGAGAGGAAGCAGTCCTCCAACATCAAATCGCTCAGAAACAGCAAGAAATAGAAAACTATCAAACGACAACCTGAATTGATCATCTTCTTAGTATTGATCAGATGATTAGTGAGAGAAACTCTCTCCCTCGAAATGAATACATCGAAAAAATTTTGGAAATTTTGAATAAAATCAAAGCTGTAGATGATCAAGAATCAAAAAACATTTTTCTCTCAGATTTCAAAGTAGATCTAGAAAAACTCTCATTAAATGGATTTGTGGGAAATCTGAGCACCCTCTATTACAATTCTGATAAATCTGATGGATTTGTTTCACTCTTGGATAGATTTGAGCAACTTGATTTTCTCAAAGAAATTGAGATCAAAACCTATCAATACCAAAAAGAAAAAGAACTCAGAGGATTCAATTTCACTTTACATGCTAATATTGAAAAAAATGACGGAAGCAACTAAACATCCAAATGAAGTAATCGATACACTCTTGGAGTGACAAAAAGGTGCCAATCATCTCAGAGAGATCCAGATAGAAATCTGAAATAATCAACAGGCTTCTTTTGCTAGGATTCTGACTGCAAAATACAAAATCTATGTCATCTTTATACTGCTGATTGGGATGATTTTGTGGTTAAATGTGCTCCCTCTAGTCCAAGCAAAAAAGGATAGTGCTAATGCAAAATTTGAAAAAAGCCAACAACAGATCCTCCAGCTAGATAATGAAATCGCTAAATATCAAAAAACAAAACTACTCCTATTCAATATAGAAAAATATCAAAATGCAGTGCTCAGCTGTATCAATCAAAATCAAAAATGTGAAGATCTCTCTCCAGAGTTATCTGAAAAAATTGATACAGTGATGGCATTTCTCCAGCTAGGAAAGCTAGAATCTCATAAGATGAAAATTGATGAGAAAAAAATCCTTAGAAATTTGGATCAATACCTTATCAAAAAAGACCCTAGTCAGCAAAGCTCTAGTAAAAATGGAATGATTTTGGCGATCCATATCGGAGATGAACAAGTATCCAAAAATGATGAAACTATGATCGAGTTACCAGTATCCGTAAAAATAGAATTTGATGGAAAAGATAATCTGGTTTCTTTTGTCAGAAATATTGAAAAAAGTATTATCTTGGATCCAGAAGATCGTATCCTCTATACTATCAAAGCGATCAACTATGATATGATGTCTTATGATCAAAAACAAGAATCTACTATTGAACTCATAGCCTATTATTTTAAATAAATTACTATCATGTCACAAACAACAAAAACTTCCAGTTTTTTTAAAGGAGTGGAGTCACTCGTCTATCATCTAGATAAAGGATCCTTTGCAGAAAAGGAAAAAATCCTCTTTTACAAACAACTGGTCTATATGATCAAAGGAGGAGTTTCTATCATGCAAGCGATTGAAAGTGTCAGAGATAGTACTGATAACTATGCACTCAAAAAAATTACAGCAAGTATTGCACATCACCTTTCTGAGGGAAAAAGTTTTTCTTATGCCCTTTCGAGACTACCAGAATACTTTGATGAAGGAGATGCTGCGATCATCAGATCTGGGGAAAGTACTGGAAATCTAGATGTTGTACTCCATGAGCTAGCAAACGAATATAGCTATATCAATCAAATTAAAAATAAATATAAAACTGCTCTCACCTATCCCATTATCCTGATTATCCTCTCGGTAGCTGCAGTACTTTTTCTCTTTACTTCAGTGCTACCAGGAATTCTGAGTATGTTTAGTGATGGAAGTGTAGAACTCCCAAAACTCACACTCTTTCTCAAAGGAATTTCAGATTTTTTTGTTGCTCATTGGATAAATATCTTGATTGTTTTGGGAGTAGGAACGATTATTACCGCAATCTATGCAACTACCGATAAAGGGAAAAATCAACTGATGAAAATCTTATTGGATATCCCACTTGTTGGTCAGATGACTAAAGATTATTATCTGATCAAATGGGCTAGATATGTCAAACTGATGATTGGAGCGGGACTAGACTATCTCCAGACATTTCGTATTTTGAAAGGGATCCTCAATATCCCAATCTACCAGGAGATGATCGATAATGTGATGGCAGGGCTCCAAGTAGGTAAAACCATTTATGATTCGATAAAAGATGAGAATCATCTGATCTATTCTAATGTTGCTGCGATGATCAAAGTCGGAGAAGAAACTGCCAATCTAGAAAAATCCATGGAAAATATCATAGGACTTTACCAAGAAGAGTTGGATAATAATATCACTCGTTTTGCCAAAGTTATCGAACCAATTATTCTGGTTTTTATGGGAGGGATTGTTTCTGTTGTAGCATTTGGAGTATTTGGAGTGATCTTTACTGTGATGGAAAATGCTGGATTGTAAAAGAAATAAGAATCAAGATCAAAAAAATTATAGTATTTTATCTTTTGAGCTCTGATGAAAGCAAAGGGATTTACACTAGTAGAAATAATTATTGTAGTCATTATTATAGCAATATTATTGGCTGCTTTGGCAAGATTTAATAATAAAAATATTTTCCTCCTAGAAAATAAAACGACCAATGAAAAAGTGATCAATCTTTTTGAAAATGCTTTTGCTCGCATCAATAGTTCTCAATATATCGGCAAGAAAAAATATGATCAAATCCAGATTTCTTTTTGAGAAAGTAATATTCTCCTAGAATATCAAGGGAAAGAGATAAATGAAGGAACTGAAGAAGAAGAAAAAGTCTTAGCCATAGAAGAAGTCCTCTGACTCCAAGAACTAAAACTAGGAGCAATAACTAATAAAGGAGAATTTGAAAACCCATTTGAAGAAGAGGAAATCACTATTATGCTAACTCCTTTTCATATTACTGGTAACATTGTAGATACTGAAGAAAAGCATTATCCAGAGATCTATCTCTATTACGAAACCAAAGGTGATATCAGTAGCTGCTTTACTCTATCAGAGAACTATGCAAGAATTCAACAGCGGAACTGTGATAAACTAGGAGATTTTATCAAATACGGCTGATAAATTCAGATTTTTCTCCTTGATTTTTGAGATAATTCAGATACACTAGAGACACTCTAAATATAGGAGTGTTCTTTTATTTTTTTTGAAACAATAACCATGAAAAGTGCAGATAGATTATTGATTCTAGTGGTAGTCCTCATCCTCCTCGGAACTTATCTCTGGCAAAACAATCATAACCAATACCCTGACCAAAATCTCTATGTAGAAGGAATCGGGAAAGCTATGGTCAAACCAGATACTTTGACGATCAATTTTGCTCTCACAGCAAAAGGAGAAAGTACCAAACTTGCCCAAGCAGAAATGGGAGAAAAGGTAGCAAAGTTCCAAGAACTCCTCGCTCAGCAGGAGATCCCTAAAGAAAAAATCAAAACAGAATCTATCTATGTCAACGAAGAGTATGACTGGAGAGAGAGTGGCAGAGTTTTCCTCGGCTATCAAGCAAACACAAGTATCTCTGTTTCCCTTCAAGGTCCAGATTTTGAGAAAAAAGGAGGTATCCTGATCCAATCAGTCTCTGATATTGGCAATATCCAGGTAAATAATAGCTACTTTAGCACCAAAAATCCAGACCTAGCAAACAATGA
>CAYTFB010000074.1:2921-4028 GCA_964437055.1 uncultured Candidatus Peribacteria bacterium | reverse complement strand
TAAATATTAGTGCTAAAATTTTGTTTTTTCTCATCTTTTTTTCTTTGATAAAAAATAAAATCGATCTATTTATAGTTTTAATATTTTTTTGTCAAAAAAATGCAAAGATTTTTAGAGTAATCTTTTTCTGATTTGGTATTGATTTTCTTTCTGTTTTGACTACTCTGTCAATAAGTTGGTTGTTAGTACTATTTTTTATTTTTTATCTTTATTTTTTGGGATGAAGGCGGTCTATCATCATTTAGCATATCTCGATGAAGAGAGAATCTATCATTTTTCTGAAATCATTTCTGAAAATCTCCAAATCGATCTTTATGTCCAGATCTATAGCGAAAAATTTATCGAATATCAAAAAGAGATTTTCCAAGAGTTTATCGCAGGTTTTATCGAAAAGATGAGGGATCCTGATCTCATCTACTCAGACCTCCATCTCCTCATCGAACAGCATCTCCAAATGCTCAATGAAAAGCTCAAAAATTTTTCTAGCAAGCTCCGTGATATGCCTCCACTAGAACTCAAAGGGTATCTCCAAGTGATCGCCGATCAGGTTTTGATCTCTAGTATGGTAGGAGATACGAGTCTCGTGATTTTCCGTGATGAGAAGCTCTACTATAGTCTAGCAAATAGCCCCGAAAAAGGAGCAGAATTGGATCTTTTTTCTGATATTGTAGAAGGAGAAGTACAGATGAAAGACTGTATTGTCTATGCAGGGACCAAGATCAAAGATAGCTTCAATCAACATGATTTTGAAGAATTGGAACAGTTTCTCAGCGATGATACTCCAGAAGCAATGCTCAAACATTTTGGGACCATCCTTTCTAGCAGGATTCCCCAAGAACATATCTGATTTTTGGCATCCTACTCGATCAATTTATTGAGAGTGACACGCCGCTTTGTAGCAGATCAGTCTTATCTCCAAAAAATTTCTTCTAAACTCAAGATCAAACAAACCTGACAAAAAGCCAAAAAATTTCTTTCACTCAATAGTTATTATACGATGGTGGGGATATTGGTGCTATTGGTACTCTTTTTGATCTATATTGTTTCTTCTCAGCTAGGCATCATCAACTCACAATCTGTCCTCTATATCGATGCAAGTGGTAAAGA
>CAYTFB010000074.1:0-2821 GCA_964437055.1 uncultured Candidatus Peribacteria bacterium | reverse complement strand
TTTAATATGGGATCAGAGGTAGAAGACTGTAGTCTGAGTCTAAGTAGTAGAGGACTTTTTTGTTATACCAATCTAGGTGCAATTTTTAATGTGACCAAAGTCTGAGTAGAAAACATGGAATCAGCTGCCGGAGACTGGTCTACCAAAGATATCTGAGGAATTGGTACTTACAATAAAACTAATTTTTATGTCTTCCAAAAAAATGCAAATAACTTTGCTTCTGTCTTTGTAACCAGATATCGCAATATCCCTGGCTCAGAGATGAACTATCAAGCAGGACAAAACTATAGCTTACTCCAAAATACTGGGATGAGTGTACCCAGTAGTTTTAATGGATTTAGTATTGATGGAAACTTTATGGCATGGGGAGATGGCAAACTTTACCAACTCTATAGGACTACTAGCTCATCAAATGTTTTGGATATGAGAGAGGTAGAACTCAGAGGAGGAGATCAAACCACCTCCAACTATTCTAATACAGTAAAAGTGATTGCCAGCCAAAACTCTCCTTATGTCTATCTCTTTGACAAAAATAATCAGACTTTTACGGTGTATGACTCTAGTCCGATCAAAACTCACGAAAGTTATACCAAAAACTTCAATCTCTACTATCTCTTTAGATTTAAATTTGATCTAGGAATCTCCAAAGATGGAAACAAATTGAACATTTTGGATGCAGCAATCCCTGCAGATAGTGGAACCATTCCAGAACTCTATCTCCTCAGCAATGAAGGAGTAAATAAAATCAAACTTCATGAATTTATCGATAGTCTCAAAGACAATAAAAATCTAAAAAGTCTGAGCAATTAGTGTTTTTCTGTCATTATGTATTCTAACAATTAGTTGGGTCATCATTGCTACTATTCAGATTTTTAGAATCCTTATTCTAAAACTTTTAACTACTAAGATATTCTATTATTTCTCATGCAATCTTTAAGTTCCCAAGAAATCAGACAACAACGAACGACCTTCCGATCCCAAAAACAACATCAACATTTAGCAGAAGTCTCTCTCATCGCAGAGAAAGAATCTACTGCCCTTTTTAATGTTGCTGGGATGCAGCCACTCATCCCCTATCTTATGGGAAAAGAACACCCTTTAGGACAAAGACTTTTTAATATCCAAAAATGTGTGAGAACCGTAGATATCGATGAAGTAGGAGATGATTCTCATCTGACTTTTTTTGAGATGATGGGAAACTGGTCGCTAGGAGATTATTTCAAAAAAGAAGCGATCAGCTGGAGTTATGAATTTTTGGTAGAATATCTTCATTTCGATCCTCGTAAACTCGCAGTTACCGTCTTTGCTGGCAATCAAGATGCTCCTAGAGATGAACTCAGTGCTCAGATTTGGAGAGAGGTGGGGTTACCTGAAGAGAAAATTTCTTATCTTGCGGCAAAACATAATTGGCGAAGTCCTGGAGCAGTTGGTCCTTGTGGTCCAGATACAGAGATTTTTTATCGAATAGGAGAGAGTGAATTTCCTCCTGCAGGCAGTAATGTAGAAAATGATGAAGACAATTGGCTAGAAATCTGGAATAATGTTTTTATGGAATTTTATAGAGATGAATCAGGGAAACTCACCCAGCTCAGCCAACAAAATGTAGATACCGGAATGGGACTAGAAAGAATGTGCAAAGTATTGCAAGAGAAAGCCAGTGTCTATGAGACAGATCTTTTTGCTCCTTTTATCCAAACTTTAGAAAATTTTACAGAGCTTAGCTATACTCAGCATCAAAAAAGATTTAGAATCATCGCGGATCATCTCAGAACCTCCTTTATGCTTATCAACGATGGGCTCACTCCCTCCAATGTTGCTGCTGGTTATGTTTTGAGAATGATCATTAGGAGGGCTTATTACAACCTCTTTTTGCTCAAAAAGTTTGATGAACATCAGCTCAATACTTTTATTGATCAGACTTTTGAGGCATTTAAAGGATTGAGAGCATTTGATGAAGCGATGATCAAAAGAGTTTTGCTCCAAGAAATCAAACAATTTGAAAAAACCATCCACCATGGAGAAAAAATCCTGAATGAACTCCTCCACTCAATTCTTCAAAAAGGAGGGAAAGAGCTCCCAGGAGATCAGATTTTTATGCTTTATGATAGCTATGGTTTCCCATTGGAAATCACCAAAGAAATCGCAACTCAAAAAGGGATCCAACTAGATCTCGCAGGATACGAGAAAGCACTAGAACTTGCCAGAGAAAAATCCAAACAAGGAAGCAAAGCAATGTTCCAAAAAGGAACAGACTGGTCCAAATATCTCCAAGGGATTCCTGCCACTAAATTTACTGGCTACGATCATCTAGAACTAGAGCAAAGTAAACTACTCAAAGAAATTGATACCGAATCAGGGCAAAAGGTACTTATTTTTGACCAAAGTCCTTTCTATCCTGAGATGGGAGGACAAAATGGAGACTCTGGAAAAATTGAATTACCAGATGGTAGGATGTTTAAAGTCCTAGATGTACAAAAGACTGCAGAGGTGATCCTCCACTTTGTAGAGCAAGAAGAGTAAAACACTTCTCTAGCAAGTAAGACTAAACAACATAACAAAATTTTTCAGATTTTTTCTTTTTTGATGATGAAAATTTCCGCTGCAAGATTTATAAAATCTGCTTCTAAGCTTTCTGAATGCCCTGCTCCAGACTATCCGGAGATTGCGATCATCGGAAGGTCCAATGTCGGGAAATCCACCTTGATCAATTTTCTCCTAGAAAGACCGCTTGCAAAAGCTTCTGATAAACCAGGGAAAACTCAGCTGATCAATTATTTTCTCATCAACGATAGCCGATATTTTGTAGATTTACCGGGTTATG
>CAYTFB010000073.1:0-4034 GCA_964437055.1 uncultured Candidatus Peribacteria bacterium | reverse complement strand
ATTATCAAAAAAACCATGTTCTGGATCAATAAAAATTTCTACATTTCTCTGCGAAGGTAGCTTTTCCAAAAGTTTGAATATTTGATAGAGACCATCATTTTTGGTAAAAAAGAATTCCATATTTGAATCAAATCAGAGATTTAATTAAAGTAGCATTATTATTTTATTGATGATTTATTGTTTGGTTCGTTATTAGTAATTTTTTTGCATCTTCTTATAGTAAAGTCCGAAAATTAGCATAAAAAGAATCAGAACATAACTATAGAGATCCAAAGAAATATTCCCAGAAATAGCGATCACTGCGTGTCTAGGAGTATTCCAAAAGGGGAGGAGTAGCAATAATAAAAGATTGAAGAGAGAAAATCCTAAAATTCCGATTCCTGTCTTTTTTTTGATAATCTTGATCAAGGTAATGAAAATATTGAGCAACAATGCTCCTAAAGATAGGAAAATTCCAAGTGGATAGACTCCATTGTATTTATTGAGTGTGCTTTCTAGATGCATTGATTTGACACTCATTCGCCCTTCGTGAGCTTTCCCAAGGAAATTATCTCCCAATAAGAGGAATAATCCTAGTATAATCACTGCATTGATAAATGCCTGAAAAAAAATATCAAACCAGATTTTTTTGCTTTCTTTCCTTTTCACTCCTTTCATAAAAATCCAGATAGCTAGAAAGAATCCCAGTAAAACCCCAATCAAATTGAAATGATAGCCATAAGGGCTAAAAAGCTGAATAAAGGTTTCAATCCCATGTGGGAAAAAGTTTCCTCCTTTGAGGACAAAAGAAAAATAGAGTCATAAAATATACATCAAAATGATCGGAAGAGGGAGCCAGAGAAATATTTTAGAAAAGCTTTGATTATATCTTTTGCTAGAGATATAACTACTCATGATAAAAGTCAGAAAAGCTACTACGATACCGATACCGGTGAGATAGAGTTTTATCCCAAAAACCTCAACAAAAGGAAACATGGGTCGTATAAATAAACTAAAAATATTAGGTCAAAAAAACAAAATTATCTCAGATAACTTACAAGTTTATTCTCCCTAAGTGCGGTAATTCTAACAACTCCTGGATAATCCAGTTGATCTTCTATTTTTTTGCCGATTGTTTCAAGGGTTTTTTCTAGATCAATATCAGAAATTTCCTGTGGATTTACAAAGACGATAATTTCTCTTCCTGCTTGCATGATATGTACTTTATCTACTCCTGCTACTTCTGAGATGAGTTTTTCTAATTCTCCCATCTTTTCAATAAAGAAATCCTTCGTTTCAAACCTTGCTCCTGGTCTAGAGGCAGACATTGCATCTGCAGCAGCCACGATCCAAGAAATAGGATCAATCATCTCAACATCATAATGGTGAGACTCTGCCGCATTGATGATAACAGGATCCATTCCTCGTTTTCTCAGAGCATCAGCACCGATTTTGGTATGAGACTGTCCACTTTCTACCAATACCTTCCCCACATCATGGAGGAGTCCTGCTCTCTTTGCTAATCCAGGATCTAATCCTAAATCTAACGCTAACTGTTCTGATATTTTTGCTACTTCGATACTATGATTCCAGAGGTTCTGTCCATAGCTATATCTGAGATAAAATTGTCAAATAGCATGTACTACTTCAGGTTTCATCATTGGAAGATTAAGTAGGGTAAGGGCTTCTTTCCCTTTTTCATTGAGCATGACTTTGAGATCTGCAGTCACTTCATTGTAAACTTTTTCAATATAGAAAGGATTGATTCTTCCATCTTTGATCAGAATTTCTAGCATTTTAGCTGCTACAAATCTTTTCTCACTATCAAAACATGAAATCCTCACAGAAAGGGGAGTATCATCGATCAAAAGCTCAACACCAGTGGTTTTTTCAAAGAGAGAAATGTTTCTTCCTTCTCTTCAAATAAGTTTTCCTTTAAATTCTTCACTTGGGAGGTCAATGAGTTTAGTGGTAAATTCACTTACTGTCTCAGAAGCGAGCTTAGGTAAAGATTGTACCAAGATCTGAGCAGCTTCCTTTTCTGCCTCTTCTGCTTTGATTCTTTTAAATTTTTCGATATATCTGATGATTTCTTGTTGTTGTTCTTGTTCGATCATGGCAAAAATCTGTTCTTTAGCTTCTGCTGGTTTAATTTTTGCAATTTCTGAGAGTTTTTCTTTTTGTTGGAGAACGAGATCTTCTGCTTCTTTTTGTTGATCAAGAATTTTTCTCCTTTCTTCTTCGAGTTTTTCGAGTTTTTCATCCATTCTTTCTTCTCTGGTCAAGAGTCTATTTTGGATCTCTTCCATTTTTGCGAGTCTTTGTTCTTCGATTTTTTGGGCTTTTTCTTCTGCTTTTTCGAGGATTTTGTCTGATTTCTTTTTAGCCTCATCGAGCATTTCTTCTTCAATTTCTTTGGCTCTTGCCATCTTTTCTTTAAATTTTAGTGCTCTCTCTTTGAGCGTTTTTTTGTATCCAAAAAACCCAGTAGCACTTCCAATTCATAGAAAAACTACTGCTGTCAGGACCAATAATCGTGGTGACATGATATACTCGGTGCTTATAATAAATAAAAAAATTCCAATCTTTAGTAGAATTTACAAGTTTTAGTATAAAATTTTGTCAATAAAATGCAAATAGAAATAATTTTCGTATTTCTGATACATAGAATCATTGATTAGGAGATAAAAATCAGATTTTTTTCTGATTTTATGCTATTATTATGGTGATTTTTTTTCTTTTTTTCTTCATTTTATGTAAAAAGTTTGATTTTGTTTTTTAGATCCTTGGAAATACTGGTTCTTACTTTATAAAAAATTGATATAAAAAAGTCTTCAAAAATTTGCTTTTTATTTTTTTCTGATTATACTTATATCACTATGTTGGAGTTGAGAAAAAATCTTGATTCTACATGGTGATTTAGGAAGATGTTCTTTAAAAGCTTTATTTGATATACTAGTATCTTCTCTTTACTCCACTTTTGGGAGTTTGAAAGGCAATCTTTTGTTCAGGATTATTTTCTCTTTTGAAAATGATTTGGGATAACAAATCCTTGCACAAATTCCTTCGATCTGAGTAAACAGTTTCAGCTTTTCTATTACTGATGAGGAATTTAATCGTTCTATCTCAGTTTTGTTGAGTAAAAGATAGAGAAATAAACATCTAATCGATACGGATGATATGGATTAGAGTAGTCTAGGAGCTAAATTCCCTGGATTATCCGTTTATTTGACCCTTTGAGTTCTGTCTGATGCTTTTCTGATTTTGTTTGATGTGATTTGCTATTATTCTCTAATCTCAGAGTAGTTGGTTCAAATGACAGAGAAATCTGAAAAAATCTGGATTTCCTCTTTAGGATTTAAAGTTAGAAATACTATGCTCACTCAATCTGTTGTTGGTTTAGACTGTAATCTGGAGATGGATTAAAGCTTCTTTCTCTCAACATGCTTTATCACTGGTAGTACTTTGTAGCCCGAAAAACTATGAATACTACACATATTTCAAAAGGATCAAGGATTGATGCAGAGACGACATCTAATGTACTCTTCTAGGATTGCCTAGAGCATTAGATAGCAGATAGTTCAGGTATCTGTCTCTAGTCGATATCTATAAAGCAAAAGGTTTGTGACTGAAACAAATCTAGCTGATATTCTTTTGTGAATATGAGCTCCAATTTTTAAAGCATTCTTCTTCCTAATAAAAGGAAGGGGTCAAAGGTTCTTTGGTCTCTTTTTTTGTTTTTGCGAAAAATTGTTTTCTAAAAAATGACTTGACTTTTGTATTAATTTTTGTTATATGTTATTACATAATATAATGTTATTTATATCTTTTTTGATTAAATAATGGGTAAATTTGATTTTGAGATTCCTTTACCTTGGAGTAAAGATTGTGTTGCTGGGGTAGTTAGGGATGCTTTAAATGATTCAACTGTTACTAAATTGGAGCAAAACTTAAACTCAAAGGATTCTTTAGAGAATAAATTTCCTAGATGAAAGACAACGTCAATAAAATGCAAATAGAAATAATTTTCGTATTTCTGATACATAGAATCATTG
>CAYTFB010000072.1:0-4037 GCA_964437055.1 uncultured Candidatus Peribacteria bacterium | reverse complement strand
AATGATTATGCAAAAATACTCAATTTTGATAGTATGGGATGATCAAGTATCAACACCCAGGTATTTTGATTTGGAGAAAAGATAGATGAACCATATCCTCCACTCAAAGAAGGTTATGGATTTGTAGGATGGTATCTAGAAGATAACTATCTCACCAAGCGAGATTTCGAGGAAAACACTATGCCAAATCAAGATCTTACTCTCTATGCGAAATGGGAAAACGATACTTATGATAGTTGTTTTACTGTCTATCGTGGAGAGATCCAAGGATATAGATACCCATTAGATGCAATTTGTGGATCTGATGTCATCATCCCAGAAAGCATTTATTGAATGGAAATCAATAGTATTGGAGATTATGCATTTGCATCGCATGAGTTGAGCTCTGTGAGTATTTCTGAACATATAACATCTATTTGAGATCATGCTTTTTATAATAATCAATTAACTTCAATCACAATTCCAGATTCAATCACAAATATTGGATGGGGGGTATTTTCAGATAACCAATTAACCTCTATCATTATTCCAAATTCAGTCACTCAAATCGGACGATTAGCATTCCAAAATAACCAACTAAATTCTATAAATATTCCAAACTCAGTCACTCAAATTGAATGATGAGCATTCCAAAATAACCAACTAAATTCTATAAGTATTCCAAATTCTATTGAAAGTATTGAAGGTGGTGCTTTTGCCAATAATCAATTAACCTCTATAAGTATTCCAAATTCGGTAACAACCATTGGATGGGGAGCCTTTCAAAATAATCGGCTACACTCTGTAAATATTCCAAACTCTGTAGTTGGCATCGAAGCTTTTGCATTTGCAAACAATCATCTTAACTCCCTAATAATTCCTCAATCAGTAACATATATCGATCAATATGCATTCTTAAACAATATTCCTTTTGATGCATCCAGTCTAGTATGATACAGTGCTTGGTTGAACCAAAATGATCAAGAAGAAAATACAGGATCTTATCGAACCTTTCTATTAGAAAAAAGTGAGTGTAGCGAATCTACTGAAGAAGAAGTTCCTGTAATCATAGGTACTTGTTGGCCTACTGTTACTGGATATGTAACCAAAGATCCTAGCTCTATCCAAGTAGCAGAAAATGCAAACATAAATCTCTCCCTCTCATTGACCGTGTATAGTATAGATGAGGAGTGAAATAAACTAATACCAGACCAAATCATCACAACTTATAGCGGAGAAAATAAATTTGAACGATGAAAGTCCTATACCATTAAACCAGCAAAACTATCTAATCCTGTTCTCCAAGCAGAGTATCTTGCTCCTGCAGCACAAAAAGTAAGTTTTATGGATGGAGAAGAAGGAAATAAAGAGATTACTTTTATTTATACCAAACCAAGGCTTTTATTACACTATGACTTTAACGATGAATCCACAAGTATTGTAAAAGATAAATCTGGCAATGGACATACTGGAAATATTATAGGAAACATATATCGAGATGATCGATGAAGAGATGGTGCATCACTTGAGTTTAATGGAACCAATAGCTACATCAAAATTCCAAATAATCAAAAACTAAAAACTTCTAATCAAATGACAGTCTCTAGCTGGATTAAGATAGATGAAATGAATTCAGATATTACTCTCCTTGAACGACCAAATAGTTACAAGGTTGGAATCTGTGCAGATATTAGTAGCTTATGTGCAAATCGAAATTGAAAATCTCCTGAATGAACACAAAAAAGTACTCAAGCACTTGATTTAGAAAGTCGATATTTGGCGACAATTACCTGGGATGATGAGATGATCAACTTTTATCTTGATGGAAATCTAATCAATAGTATTCCAAGTTCTGGAGCAGGAATAACCTGGGATACTGCTAGTCATCTTTTCTTATGAGCTGGAGATAATTGATCAAATAAATTTAAAGGAAGTATGGATGATATTAGAATTTATAATTATGCGCTTACTCCTCAAAAAATCTTAGCACTCTATGAGAGCTATCCAGAAGATCCAAAAACTTTACATGCAGATATTGATATTAATATATTTTCTACAGTGAACACTAGGAAAGAAATGCTTCCTTATCTAACAGGGATGTTACCTGGGGAAGGAAAATCTTTACAAACAGAAGCATCTTTATTCACAAAAGGTAAGTGAATTACAATAAAGCTGATTATCCCGAAACCATTTACAATATCATCTGAAGCTATTCCCCAAACAGCAGAAGGAATCAATTGGATGAAAAAGAAAAATACTATTAGTAGCTGAGACTTTATTATTTATGAATATGAAGCTATAGATAATATTATCTGAAAATTATCTATCAACCATAGCATTCAGTTACCAAACAATAGCAGTTGGGAGGGACTTTCTGGAACCTTAATTGCCCAACTTTATAAAAAATGAAAGTTATTTGCTGAAGAAAGTATAAACTTATCTTCCATCATAGACCATGTAATTGTTAGATATAAAAATCAATATTCCTCAAATCCTATGTCTAATGTTCCAGTAAGATTAGATTTTGGACCAGCACAATATATAAAGTATCCTCGATTAAGTAACCCAATATATCCCCTTTTAGCTGCTCATAGAGCAAAATTTACAAACATTAAGATAACTATCCCCTTTCCAGAAAAGAGTATTTATCTATGAGCAGAATCGACTTGGTCTTCATTCTCATTCAATTATAATTCTGATAAACATGAACTTATTGTGACACATCCTGATACAGCTTATGCCTACCAATGGTTTACTATAGATTTAATGTTCTCTTGATGAAATGTTTGAGAAACCATTTCTGCAACCAAACCTATTATATTTGAAGGAAAAGAAGCAGGCATTCATGAAAGAGTTTTTGAACTAGGATATATAACAACAAAAATTTATGAAACAAAGATAGATTTTGGTCCAAAAATTAGAATATTACAAGCATCCGATAGTAGAACACCAAAAAAATATCAACATTTCCTAATTAATCAAGAAATGATAAATCTATATTCATTCAGATTTACCAATAAATGAAGTAATATCAATAATTTAGTTTATTCTTGAAGTTTTCCTGATTGAGTAGAAGTTAAAGAAATAAATATTCCGGCAAATAATACCGTATATAGTAGGTTTTCTTGGCCGATTACAATTAAATATACAACAAATAAAGGAAATGATTACCTAATTAGTAATATTGATAAACCTAAATTATATAAATCAAGCGATTTATATTTAGAAGTTGACGAATACATTACAGACCTTGCATTTATTTTCCCTGAAATGAAAAGTCAGGATTTTATAAAAGGGAATACATCAGCAGATGGTTATCCTTGAACAACATTCTTTGTTAATGGAAAAGTAAAATCTTCTTATAGTGATGGTCAACCAATTAAACATTGAGATCCTGCGATACTCAATTATTCATGGAAAGGAAGTTGATATAATTGAGGATCTGCAAAATCTACAGCATATTTCTCTCATATAGGGTCAGCTAGTTCTTATCTATATGCAACGCTTAAAGATAATAAGGTAAAATATACCCAATGAGATGAATGAATAATTAATCTTAGAAAATGAGGAACCAATGGATACCCATATACTAACTATCAAATACTTAAGAATCCTGTTGTTTTCGCAATTATTCCTTCTGGATTTGAAATCAATCCAGAGACAATTAGTGTAAATGCAGGAACTATAGAATCTATCAATATTATTATCCCTAAGGTAGCAATCCCTGAAACTAAAGTATATAAAATATCTCTTAAAAATACTACAATAAATCAAGCCTGAGATAAATGATTTATTGTAAGTATTCCATTTAAAGTAGAAAATAATACAATTCCTAAAGACTATAACTTTAGAGATGCCTTTCGATTTTGAACCGAAGAAGAAAATATGATGGTAGGAACCTATAATCAATCTAGGACAGATTTCGATAGATATTGATTATTAGGAGAAATTAATGAAAAATACCTATGATTACCAGATGCTAGTCACTTTAATGTTATTTCTATTGTTGCTAGTTCCTTTGGAGTAAACACTTGTCTAAAGACAGATAAAGACCTAGG
>CAYTFB010000071.1:0-4039 GCA_964437055.1 uncultured Candidatus Peribacteria bacterium | reverse complement strand
GATTTCTCCCTGGCTCTCTACATTTCATTCTGAGAGAAAAATCAGATCTCCATTATCAAAGAGATTATAGAGGAAATTATTTTTCTTGATTGAAATTGTTTTGATATTTCTCACATTGCTAGTTTTGATGTCTCTTTTCAAAATTCCTTCTTGATTGTACCTACTCAAAGCACGAGGGGTCACAATAGAAAAATCCATCTTATAATCAATATAGTGTTTAATTGGTTTGAAAAGAGTAAAAAGATAGAGGATCAACATAAATGCAGCATAAATACTATAAACCAACCATCCCATTTCCTCTCGGATCAAATAAGGTAATGCAAGCATAATTATTAATAAAACTGCCCATCCAAGTACGGGGAAAAGAAATTTATAATAATAGAAAAGTCTGCTTTTATTGAGTGTCAAAACCTTATCTTCTCCAAATTCCTTGATCGCTTCATCCAAAGCTTCTTGTTTCCATTTAGAGTCAAAATTTGAAAAGATTTTCATCTTACAAAGCTTAACAATTAAAATTTGGCAAAAGTAGGCCAAAGTCTGATAAATACCTTACCGATCAGATAATTTTGAGGAACAATATAATTTGCTCCTTTATAACATCCTAGCCCAAAACAGCAGAGTGAATCTGTAGTAAATCCTCTATTATCTCCCATCACAAAAAATCCCCCCTCTACCTCAAACTCATCTTTCCCACATCTAGCTTGGGTGCTAGCATCTTGAGGGATATAAGGTTCATCTAATTTTTGACAAAGCATCCCATTTTCAGCAAAAATTGCTTCAGCATCTGGATCTAAAGGCAGAGTTCCCGTCGTATCATTACAGACATAGGTTTGATCATCGACAAACTTTACTACCTCCCCTGGTAGTCAGATAATCCTTTTGATATAGGGAATATTTTTCCCTGGAGGAACAAATACAATCACATCACCTCTCTGAAGCGATCCAAAATTTTGAGTCAATTTTTCTACAATAATCCAATCTCTTTCTTGGAAACCTGGGAGCATACTAGATCCCACTACCGTATAAGGAGTCCCTACAAAAAATCTCACAAACAGAACAATCCCTGAAACCAAAATCAAAAAAGCTAAAAGATCAAAAACATCCAATCATAACTTGAGAATTCGGCGTCTAAACTTTTCCATTCAACAAAAAAAAACGATAAATAAAATCCAATTTCCTTTAAAAAAATACTAGCTCAGCAAACTAGAAAGGAATCTCATCTCCACTGATATCATCAAGACTTTCTACATCAGGAAGATCTGCTTCTTCGTTGCTACTTCCTTTATTGTCTAGAAAGATAAAATTATCTACAATAATTTCTGTAGAAAATCTATCTAATCCTTCGGAATCTTGTCGTTTTCTCGTTCTGAGTCTTCCTTCGATATAAACTCTTTTTCCTTTGGTCAAATATTTTCCCAAAACTTCTGCTCCATTTCCATAGGAGACGCATCTATGGTATTCTGCATCTTCCATCAGATTTCCATCCTTATTGGTGTATTTTCTATTGGTTGCTACGGTAAAATTTACTACTGGAGTACTCGTAGATTCAATTGTTTTTACCTGTAAATTATTGGTTGCCCTCCCAATTAGCATAACTTTATTCAAATCCATCCTAAGATCATTTAAAAAAATAAAATAAATGAACTATCCACAATGTAGCTATCTATAGCAAAAAATCAAATCTTTTTCTCTCCAAAAAATAAAAAATCTGATTTAAAATTCTATACAAATGCAGTAAATGCTGCCAATCCTTTTTTGTAACCCAATTGATAGATTTTTGTAATTTTAGCTTGATTGGTTTCTAAGGTTCCTACTTTAAGGATTTCATCAAAAAGATAGTCCACCAATTTAGATTCTTCTGCAATATTTTTTTTCAAAAGTAATCCATAAGAAACCAGTAAATTGTCTATCAGAGAATCAATTTTTTGATCTTCCTGAAATTTATTGAGCAAAACTCAGATAATTTTGGTATTAGGATACTGTTTTTTAGCTTCATGGATAGGGAAATTGTTGACCACTCCACCATCTACTAGGAGATGATTTTTGTATTCAACTGGGGGGAAAATTGCCGGCAATGCAATACTTCAGAGCAAAGGAGGAATCACTTCTCCTTTGGAAAAAATTTTTAATTTTCCTTTTAAAAGATCCGTTGCTCAGACATAGAGAGGAATATCTAATTTATTAAATTTTTTTCTAAGATCTGTTTTCAGAGTTTGAGCAATAAAATCATTTTTTAGGAGAGATTTTTTGGGAGGGAGAGCAATATTTTTGAAGCTAAAAAAATCGATCTCCAAAAATCTAGCATAAATCTGCTCAGCAGTCCATCCACTAGCTCGATAAGCTCCCAATAATGCTCCTGAACTAATTCCAAAGATCGCAGAAATCTGCTCTTTCATCCCCAATTCCTCCAAAGCCTTGAGAATTCCACAAGCAAAAAGCCCTTTACTTCCTCCTCAAGAAATCACCAGAACATAATCTTTATCATCTTTTTCTAGCATATTCTTTAAACAATCAACTAAAGAATAATATTGATAATTTTTCCTGGCACAAAAATAATTTTTTTGACTTCTCAGCTGAGATATCCACCCAATTTTTGATCTCTCTGAACTGCAGCAAACACTTCTTCTTGGCTACTATCAGCTGCTAATACCAAAGTACCTCTCATTTTACCACTAAACTGTACCGCAAAAGTAGCTTCTGCACTGATGAGATATTTTTCCTCAAACTGAGGCCATTGTGCTTTTGTGAAAACAGAGAACTCATTTCCTAGAAGACTCCAAAGTTCCTCTGCCAAATGTGGAGCAAAAGGTGCTAATAAGGTAGTTAAGATTTCAAAAGTAGAAAGAGTGATGGTTTCAGACTCAGATAAAGTATTGACCAAGATCATCAGCTGTGCAATGGAAGTATTGAATTTAAACTCATCGATTTCTACAGTCAGTTTTTTGATACTTTGGTGGAGAATGCTGAGATTTTTAGGAGATTCTGTGTCTAGGTTGCGATCTACTTTATCGTGTAACAAAATCACTTTATCTAAAAATTTTTTAACCCCTTTGATTCCATTGGTGCTCCAAGCAATTGATTGATCAAAAGGCCCCATAAACATCTCATAAGTCCTAAAAACATCTGATCCATACTCTCAGATAATATCATCTGGGTTGACTACATTTCCTCGTCTTTTGGACATTTTACGGCCATCTTCTGCCATAATCAGTCAGACTTTTTGATATTTTTGGAAAGGTTCTGCAGTAGAAATCACTCCTAGATCAAAGAGAAATTTTTGCCAAAATCTCGCATAAATCATATGCCTCGTAACATGCTCCGCCCCTCCGACATAGACATCCACATTTTTCCAGTACTGATCTTTGAGAGGATCGACTAAGGTTTGAGTATTTTTTGGATCCATATATCTGATCCAGTACCAGCTAGATCCTGCCCATCCTGGCATCGTATTGGACTCTCTACGAGCTGGTTTTTTACACTGAGGACAAGGAGTATTCATCCATCGATCAATATCTGCTAGAGGTCCTTCCTCGGTACCTGTAGGTACATAGTTTTCTACCTCTGGAAGTTCAAGCGGTAAATCTGATTCAGCCAGGGGAACCGTTCCACAGTCCTCACAAAAAACAATTGGGAAAGGCTCTCCCCAGTATCTCTGACGAGAAAACACCCAATCCTGAATTTTATAGTTAGTTTTTTTAGCTCAGAGTCAGTTTTGTTCTAATCGCTCTTGCATTGAGAGGATCGCTTCATCACTAGCTAGTCAGCTAAATTTTCCTGAATTTATTAGGATTCACTTTTCTGGATAAGCTTGGGTGAGATTTTCTCCTCACAGCACATTATCCTTATTTAAAAGAGTTTTTGCAATACTCTGAACGATCGGAATATCATATTTTTTAGCAAACTCAAAATCTCTCTCATCATGTGCAGGTACCGCCATCACCACTCCTGTTCCATAATTTGCCAAAACATAGTCTCCGATATATATTGGAACTTCTGATCAGTTAAAAGGGTTAATTGCATAGGCGCCAATAAATTGACC
>CAYTFB010000070.1:0-4061 GCA_964437055.1 uncultured Candidatus Peribacteria bacterium | reverse complement strand
AACAAACTCGGAAGCTTAGGGATTCGAACCCTAGATACGGTCGCCCGTATACATGTACTCCAAACATGCGCCTTCGACCACTCGGCCAAGCTTCCTTTTTAGAACGGAAATGAATATAAGAAAAGTAGAGCTAAAGGCAAGAGCAAAAAAAGCTGTTGTTTTTGAGAGAGAAAATGCTATCCTCATACCTGCTCACAAAGAACATTTTTTATGATAATGTACAAAAACCATTGATGCAAAAAATACCAAGTATTGTAGCTCCTGGAGGGTCTTATGATAAAGCACTAACTGCGGCTTACTATGGAGCTGATGAAATTTATATGGGAGTCCCCTTTACCTCCCTCCGTATGAGACAAAACAAAATGGGAGATTTTACTAAACTCAAAAATGCTATTGATGCGATCCACGCACTAGAGAAAAGAGTTTTGCTCACGATGAATATTTTCCCAAGAAATAAAGATATCAAAATTTTTGAAGCAGTGGTAGAAAAGGTGGCAGATCTGGGAGCAGATGGGATTATTTTTTCTGATCCAGGGACCTTTCGTCTACTCAAAAAGTATATGCCAAATGCAGACTATCACCTCAGCACTCAAACCTCAACTCTCAATTATGGAGCTGTGAGATTTTGGCAGGATCTAGGAGTCAAAAGAATTGTCCTCGCGCGTGAACTCCATATCAATGAAATCAAAGAGATTAAAAACCAGGTTCCAGAAATGGAGTTGGAAGTATTTGTCCATGGGGCGGTATGTATGAGTTATTCTGGACGCTGTCTACTAGGAGACTATATGGACGGAAGACCAGGAAATAAAGGAGAGTGCTCCCATGCTTGTAGATTTGGCTATAAAATCTGGCTAGAAGAAGAAAGGAGACCGGGTAAATTTTTTGAATTGGAAGTAGGAGATGATGGAACCAACTATATTTTATCTTCCAAAGATCTCTGCACGATAGAGAGATTGGGAGAACTACTCCCTTTTGTCGATGCACTCAAAATCGAAGGAAGGAGTAAATCAGAATTTTATGCGGGGACTACCGTCAAAGCTTATAAACATGTCAGAGATGCGATACTCCAAAGGAAAGCAATCAATCCTGAAATTCAAAACCTCGTAGAGATGATCCCCCACAGGGAGTACTGGTCAGGATTTTTATTTAATGATCTCAAAAACTTCCCAGATAATGAAGAAAAGTCTGAACAAGTTGAGAGTGTAAATCATAAAAGGAAAGAACCAACTGAAACTGCAAAGGAAAGAGAAGCTTCCATCAGTTCAGAAAGTCCAGGACCACTGTTTGCGAGAAACTATTTTGGACAGCTAGGAGAGAAAACTTTAGAGCAAGATGGAAAAATTTACTATCAAATCGACCCAAAAGAAAATATCTATCCTGACATGCAACTTCATTATCTCACTCCAGAAGGGATGGGAGTCGTGAAAGTGACAGGGATTTTGGGCAGTAAAGCTCAAGCGATAGATAAACTCACTTGCAATACTCCTCAGAGTTATATTAACTTAAATCAGGATCTCTGAGCTAGGACCTTGCTCTATCTCCCTCCAGAATCTTTGAAAGGGAAAGGAAATGATGAAACATTGAACTAAAATTTACAAAACTATTCAACCTTTTTGTAATTGTCTGAATGCAAAGAACCACTACTCCCCTTATCAATCGTCTCTTACGAATCACTGGATTACTTTTTTTGATAAAATCTCTGGGATTTTTTCTCAGCTATCGTTATCTTTTCGCACAATTTGGAGCTAGTGAAAATTTTTGGATTTGGTTCAAATTTGGACAATCTGAAGCAATGATTTTAGGATTTGTACTCCTCCTAATCTATCTGATTTTTAAAGTCAAAAAAGTCTGAGGACAGATTTTGCTCTGGATAGGATTATCTGGACTATATCTCCTCTACTTTTTGGATATTTTGGCTCTAGTGATTTATCAGCAGAGATTTTCTTTTGCTGCAATCCAAGGATTTTTCGCAAATTTTGATCTCGTCGTAGGGATCTATATCTTGGGAGTTTGAATCTTGATAGGAATCATCATTACCCTAAGCATCCTCCTTTCCAAGCTCATAAAAGGCAGATTCAATCCAAATATTATCCTTTTTTTGGGTTTTGCAGCATTGATTGTTTATGCACTACCGAGTAGAGAATTGGATTTTGGGGTTTTAGCTATTTCTGAAAAAAACATTCTTCAACTGATTTTTCAGCAACCGAAACCTTTAGTTTTGGAAACTACAACTTCCAATTTTACTCCAAATCCAAAAGTGAAGCTAGATCTCCCAGAAAAAAAACTTCAAATGCTAGAAAGCGCCCATCAATACTGGAAAGAAACTGCTATCAAAGAACCTTCCTATGTTTTCAAAACGATGGAATCCTTTCAGGATTTGACAGATGTTTATGGAGAAAATTATACATTAGAAATCCTCAGTCTCGCAGCTCAGAGTAAACCAGAGTTTGCATTTAGCTATCTAGATCGTTATCAAAATTGGAAAGATCCCAAAGGAAATGAAATTGTCCTAGAAGTGCTCAGTGCCGCAGTACAAAAAAATCCTGATCTAGCGTTTCAGCAGCTCAAAACCTACGAACATCTCACCCAAAATGGTAAAAAAATTGCCAAAACAATCCTCCAACGCGCTTCACTTGCTTATCAAAATAAGCGTAATTATGCAGATTTTTTCGTCCAAGAGGAGGGAAGATCCAATCAAGCAAACCTGATTTTAGTTTTTTTGGAATCAGCATCTTCGGTAGATTCTCAAAAATTTGGAGGAATCTCTGAGCGTTTCTCCAAAATCGATCAAATCGCAGACCAAGGAACTAGTTTTCTCAATTTATATGCCAATGGATCTGCCTCAGATATGGGACATATCGCTACACTCCTAGGAGTAGAACCCTTGCTCCATGAATCAGATAGCAAAAGTTATCATGCCTACCATACCCCAACCCTTCCTCTCGCACATTTTTTCAATAATTTAGGCTATCATAGCACCTTTATCAGTACCGCTTCGCTAGATTTTCTCAATCAAAGAGATTTTATCAAAAAAGTCGGTTATCAGACCATCATCGATGAGAAAGCCTTTGAAGCAGAAAAGAAATATACTTTTAATGCTGCGGCTGATGAAAAGCTTTATCAGAAAACCTTAGCAACTATTGATCAACAACAATCTCCCTATTTTATCACTCTCCAAACTATCTCCTCTCATACTCCTTATCTGACTCCTTATGGAAATAGTGAAACTAAAATGCTGGAATATATCAATGATAGTTTTGCTGATTTTTATAAGGGATTGAAACAGAGAAGCTTTTTCGAAAACTGAATTCTCCTAGTCCTATCTGATCATCGCAAAATCACACCACTCTCAGATGCAGAATTTCAAAAACGAGGCATGGCTGCATCCAGTAAAATCATCGGATTTATGATTGGAACAGGGATAGCAGCCAAAGAAGATGAAAACTTTTATCAGCAGCATGATATTTTTTATGCACTCAAAAAAGAATTCTGATCAGGATCTGTGGAACTTTGGGATCAATACAATGATCCTTTTAGCTCTCAAGTGCAGAGAAATCGATGACTCAAACGTTTTTATAATGAAGATAAAGCCCAAGTCCTTTCTAAAGATGGCTATCTCGGCTATATTGACCTCAAAGAGCAAAAAATCATGGAAGGCTATGCAATGATGCCTGCACAGAGCATTTTAGAATATCTGGAACAGTTTTTTGAATTTCAAAAAGGAGGAGACAAAGCGGCAAATTCACAAATAACTCCTGAGGACCCCACAAGCATTCTCTTGCAAAAAAAGGCAGAACTTTTGGAGAAAAAATATGACCAAGCTCCTCAGATCATCGCCCACAGAGGAGATATGTCTACAGCTAGTGAAAACTCACTCAATGCATTCCTCTCCGCACAAAGTAAAGGTGCTAGAGGGACAGAACTCGATATCACCATCACCAAAGATGGAGAAGTAGTCGTTTTCCATGGACACAAACTTTACAACAATACCCAGTGTAAAAACGAACAAAGATCCGTCTGTCAGCTCACTTTAGCAGAGCTCAAAGCTTGTAAACTCGAAG
>CAYTFB010000069.1:0-4258 GCA_964437055.1 uncultured Candidatus Peribacteria bacterium | reverse complement strand
CAGCTGCAGAAGCAAAAGTAGATACTCCCCAAAGCAAAGCTACGGATAAAGCGAGTGTTTTTTTCATCGTTTAACAATAAATAAATAAAACTTACATATTCAAGTATAATAAAAAAAAACAAAATGTCAAAAAAAAGAGTACTTTTTTATGACTAATCGATATAAAAGAATAAAATCAGATTTTAGAAAATAAATTTGCTCCTTTTTCACTTGAAACGAAGGATAAAAATATTACAATACTCATTGATATTTAATTATTTATCAAATACCTTATGACACACAAAGTACTTATCGTAGGATCAGGTCCTGCTGGACATACAGCAGCGATCTATGCTGGGAAAGCCCTACTCCAGCCGCTTATGTTCGAAGGATTTATGGCGGGAGGAATCGCTGCAGGAGGTCAACTCACCACCACTACTGTGGTAGAAAACTTCCCTGGGTTTCCTGATGGGATAGATGGAAGCACCTTGATGATGCAGATGAGACAACAATCACTTAACTCAGGAGCAGAAATCCTAACGCAAACCGTTGATCAAGTTGATCTAACAGGATATCCCTTTAAAGTGATGGCTAATGGTAAAGAATATTTAGCTGAAAGTCTGATCATCTCCACAGGAGCAACAGCAAAGAGGATGGGATTAGCAGGAGAGGAAATGTTTCGACAAAAAGGGGTTTCAGCTTGTGCAATCTGTGATGGTGGTCTACCACTCTTTAGAAACAAAAGAATCGTAGTAATTGGAGGTGGAGATGCAGCTATGGAAGAAGCGATCTATCTCACCCACTTTGCTAGTGAAGTAGTAGTTTTAGTGAGGAGAGATGAGCTCAGAGCCTCCAAAGTGATGCAAGAAAGAGCACTGAAAAATGAAAAAATTACCTTTATGCGAAATACTGAGGCCAGAGAACTCATAGGAGAACAACTGCTGAGTGGAATCTGGGTAGAAAACAACAAAACCAATGAAAAACAACTGATCGAATGTGCAGGACTTTTTTATGCAATTGGTCATACTCCAAATACAGACTTCTTACAAGGACAGCTTGAGACGGATGATCAAGGATATATCATTACAAAACCAGGAACTACTCAGACAAGTGTTCCAGGAGTTTTTGCTGCAGGAGATGTACAAGATAAAATCTATAGACAAGCAATCACTTCTGCAGGTACTGGTTCCATGGCAGCCCTAGAGGCAGAAAAACGATTACAAGAAAAAAATGCTTAACAATTAAAATAACTAGCAACAACGATTCATTTTAAATAAAAAAATAATCAAAAAGTCAGAATTTAAATTTTTATTTCCTAAGCAAGAATAAACATGCAGTGTATTTATATCAATGGAGAAGAAAATTTTAAAGCAGAAGTGCTTGATTTTGAGGGAATTTGTTTGGTAGATTTTTATGCAGACTGGTGTGGGCCTTGCAAAATGCTCACTCCGATCATGGATCAGCTTGCAGAAGATTATTGAAAAGATCCTGTAAAAATCATAAAGGTCAATACCGATATCAATCCTCATCTAGCAGAAGATTTTGCTATCGTGAGCATCCCTCAGGTTTTTCTTTTCAAGAATGGAGAAAAAATCGAACAGCTCCACGGAGTCAATCCAAAAACGGTTTATAGCGAGAGACTAGATCTTTTGGTGAAAGAGCTCAAAAAAGAAACAAAAGCAACTACTACTGAATAATTTTCAGTTAGATCCATACTACAAAAAAACTCAAAGCCCATCAAATCAGAGGATACTTTGAGTTTTTTATATATGAGGAACTAATCTAATACTCTCAAAAGAGTAACTAAGCTTTCAAAAGCCCTTCAATCTGAGTAAAAACCTGCTCTGGAGTCTGCATTCCATCAACTTTTACCAAAAGTCCTAGAGAGTCTACATACTCTAGTGCTGGAACAGTTTCTTTTTGATATTCAGCAATTCTGGTAGCGATAGCTTGCTGATCTGCATCATCTTTACGCACATACAGCTCTCCTCCACAAGTGAGGCAAGCATCCACCTCTCCATCGAGGATACTGCTATGGATTTTTCCACAATTTTTGCACATTTTACGAGCAGCTAGCCTACGATAGACTTCTTCTTCTGGGATCTCTAATTGCACTACAAGTGGCTTTCTCCCCTGCTCTAGCAAAGCATCCAAAATTCCTTTGGTTTGTCCTAGTCTCCTTAGATTCCCATCTCAGAGAAATACTTTGTCTTCCAAAGTAGATAAAAATACTTTAAATAGTCCTACAATAATCTCATCTTTTACCAGTAATCCATTATTTACAATATCAGTGAGATAAGTTCCGATGGCATTATCATTACACATCAGAGCTCTGAGAATATTTCCTGTCTCAAAATATCCTATCTGTTCCCCATATTTCTCCAAAAGTAATTGTGCTTGAGTCCCTTTTCCGGATGCCTGGATCCCTGCAAAAATAATATCTTTCATTCTTTAGTACTAATATCTATATAAATAAAAAAGCTGACCAAAATCAGCTATTATCCTAACCAAAAGCTCAATTAAAACAAGAGAAAGATTATTTGAAAAGTTTATGCCATATTCTTTGATTCAAAAGCGATATCTGGTATATTATTTATAAGTTCATTTCTGGGATCATTGCTCTCCCAAGTGATAAATTGAAACCCTTCATTTAAATTTTCAATTTCTTTTGTTAAACCTTCTTTGAGATTATCCAAAGTCTTATCTATTTCTAGACCTCTACTTTTATCTAGCTTGGTATATAAATCTCAAGATCATTCTTTTCATGGGAATTCAATTCTAAATTTATTTTCTTCTCCTTTGAGAGTTGTTGTTGCTTTTTCAAGATATTGTAAAGCTTTCTGAGTCCTCTCTGAGACTTCTTTTCATTCGATTATAGGATCAATGATCTCTACATTGTTGATAGTATTCATCTCTACTATTGATAAAAAAATAAAATTATTGTTGATATTTCATACTAAATCCTCCCTTTCTCTTTACCAATTGATAATGAAAAGATTCTTTGTTGTACTCTAGCTGATAGAGATTTTCTCCCTCTGGGAGCTGGTAGGTATTTTTTTTATTATGCTTGATTTTAAAGACAAGTAAGAGCGTTCTCCTCTGATTGTTGTACCAAAAATTGACTGGTACGATACAGTCTCCATAGGGACTCAGAGTCGGGATAATATCATCTCCTAGTCCCTCAAAACCAAACCTCATCCCATTCCTCTCCCCTGACTCAAAAGAAAGAAAATCTGGATTTTGGATATCTTGTCTGATCTCGGTAAGTGCATCTTCCATTTGCTCTGGAGTGAGTTTTTTGATACTAGGATCTTTCTGGAGCTTTTCTCCAAAACCGAGTAAGCCATCAATTCCACTTCCTAGTCCAGATTCCTCTAGCAGTTGCTGGATATCTAGATCCAAGGCACTAGGAGTCACTTGTTCTACTTTTTTTTCTTGTGCTAGTATTGCAGTAGTCATAGCAAATTATATTCTAGGAAATAAAATTATACAATTTTGAGCATCTGATCGAGATCTAACTGATCTTTTTGAGTCTCTTGAGCTTCTCGATCTCTGATGATTTCAGCTTCTTTGAGTTTATATTTGAGTTCAATCCCTTGGATTTCTTTATGGGTGGTCAATACTCCATTTTCAAAAATACCATAAAGCTTTTCAAAAACTTCTGGAGTGAGTTGATCATTTTGGATCAAGGCTTTGAGTCCCCATCCCATTTCTCGATCTGGAAGAAGGTCAATCACTTTGAGCATAAACTCTTTTTTTGTCATTGCTTTGTATGAGAGAAATAAAATTCCTTAGCTCAATTATACTCAGAAAATTTTATTTGTCAAAAAAATCGTTGTAATGTTTGCTAAATTCATTATACATAGCTAGTATGATCAATCAAAAGGCAAAAAAATCTGCTTTTTATTCACTTTAAGCTACTTTTCATGAAAAATTGGATTAAAAAAATTCTAAGATATGAAAAATGGTATCATCTTTTCAAAAATTCATTTTTTTATGTACTTTTCAAAAAAACTCAGGCTAGGATAGCTGCCATGCTTTCCAATTATCCTGCCAAAGATTTTTTTATCATCGGAGTGACTGGAACTAATGGTAAAACCACTACCGTAAGCTTGATCCACAAAATGCTCAATGACTTAGTATCTCCTAGCATTGCGATCTCTACTGCCGATATCAAAATCTGAGACAAAGTCCTTAATAATACAAAAAAAATGACCGCATTGGATGTTTTTGATCTCCAATCCAATCTCCTCTGAGCCAAAGAAGTCGGCTGTAAAAT
>CAYTFB010000068.1:3224-4364 GCA_964437055.1 uncultured Candidatus Peribacteria bacterium | reverse complement strand
AATCCAAAAACTCAAATTGAAAAAGAAAAAGAAGACAGAATCAGAGAAAAAGGACATCTAGAACTCATCAGAAAACTCAGAAATGATGCCGATAAACTGGATAATTTACTCGATGATTATGATCAGCTTTTTCATATCAGTGATAAATATGAAGGAGAGGCAAATCCTTATATCGGAGCAAAAAATCATGCTAAACTCAAAGAATCTAAAACCAATTATAGAGCATTGGTAAATGATCTGGCACTCCTCAGAGAATCTTATGCCAAACTCTCCCTCCAAGATGCACTAACCATAGAAGAGGATGAAATCCTGAATGCTTATCTCATCTATCCTACGATTTGGGAACATTTGCAAGACTGGGCAAGAGCCAATCGTATTATGTTTTTGGATAGTGTAGAAAACTCTTCTGATGATCCTGAAACCTCTATTGATATGCAAAAAATCAATGGACGAGTGGACAAATATTCCACACAAATCCTAGCAGACTATACTCGAGCAGATGCACTCGCAAATGCACGCGATACCTTGCGCGATCTGGATGATGAAATCCCTACCGGAAGTACCAAAGAAGAAGAGCTTGCTAAACTTAAAAGAGAATTGGATCAAGCAATGCTAGATTATCAAGCAAAGCTTCTCGCTCACCAAGCAGAAATTGTAAAAGCGGAAAAAGCAATTCTCGATGCTAAATATAATTTAGAAGAAGTCGAAAAAGAAGGAGGGAAAAAAGCCCAACTAGATAATCTCAAAACTGCGATCGAAGACCAAGAACTCGCTCTAGAAAATCTCATCGATAGGTATGAAGATTATCAGATTCTTTCCAATTTTGATGGACTGGTAACTAAAGTAAATATGCAGATTGGAGATGCAATCAAATCCTCAAATAATGCAGATGATGCTAAATATATCTCCGTAGAGACCCCAAATCTTTTGCAGGTAAATCTCGATATTGATCAGATAGATATCATCAAAATCCAGATCGGGATGCCCGTCAAAGTATCGGTAGATGCGATCCCTGGAAGTATGTATTCTGGATACTTTTCAGAAATTGATACCACCCCAGATGGCAATATCTATAAAGCTAAAGTAGTTTTCCAAAAAAATGATGAAAATGAAAAAGTACTTGGAGGAATGAATGCAAGT
>CAYTFB010000068.1:0-3124 GCA_964437055.1 uncultured Candidatus Peribacteria bacterium | reverse complement strand
AGTTTTCCAAAAAAATGATGAAAATGAAAAAGTACTTGGAGGAATGAATGCAAGTATAGGAGTATTGATCAATGAACTCAGAAATATTCTCCTCATCCCAAATACTGCTATCGCAGACAGTGAAATGGGGGAAAAGATCGTTCGTCTCAAAAAAGGAACTGAATGGATTGATCAAGTAGTAGAAACCGGAATGAGTGATGACTTCTTTGTAGAGGTTTTGAGTGGACTCAAAGAGGGAGATACTATCAAGGAACTCTATATCAATGAAGAGTCTCTAGATTTTGCAGGACTTAATCAAAATGGAAATGAATTTGATTTTAAACCAAATCCTAGGGCTGTTAAAGAAAGTATGGATATGTAGGAAATTTTTATTAATCAAATTTAGTTAAATATGTCTGAATTTATTGAACTAAAAGATGTCATCAAAACCTATTGAGGCAATAATATCGAACCTGTCTATGCATTGAGAGGAATCGATCTAACGATCCAGGATGGAGACTTTATCGCAATTATGGGACCTTCTGGATGCGGAAAATCTACCCTGATGAATATCGTTGGTCTCCTCGATACTCCAACCGGTGGGAATTATTTTCTCCGTGGAAAAGAAGTAAAAAACCTGACAGAAAATCAACAATCCCTCATTCGTAGAGAAACGATTGGATTTATTTTTCAAGGCTACAATCTTCTCAAAAGGATGCCTGCTTGGGAACAAGTCAGTCTCCCTCTCTCTTATGTGGGAGTTGGTGCATCAGAATCCAAAGAAAGATCCTATCAAGCTTTGAAAATGGTAGGATTGGAAGGGAGAGAAAAATCTCGTCCCAATCAACTCTCGGGAGGACAACAGCAAAGGGTTTGTATTGCTAGAGCACTGGTAAGCAATTCTGGTTTATTACTAGCTGATGAACCTACAGGAGCTTTGGATTCTAAGACAGGAAAAGATCTGATGGAACTCTTTGGGAAACTCAATCAAGAACAAGGGAAGACGATTCTTCTCATCACTCATGACGAACAAGTTGCCAACTATGCTAAGAAAGTTATCAGAATGAAAGATGGAAAATTTATCGCATAAACTACTTTAACTCAGTCATTTACAATGAGATTATTACTTTATTTCAAAGATGCTGGGAAAACCATTCTAGCAAATAAAATGAGATCCGCTCTCAGTACCCTTGGAATCATCATCGGAATGACATCCGTAATCGTGATGATGTCTTTTGGTGAAGGATACAAAAAATTATTGATGGACAGGATCTGAGATATTATGAAAAATAAAATCACTATCTCTCCTGGGGGAGGTTATTCAGAACGAAATCGAGAAACAGATTCTCCCGGTAGTTATATCAAAGAAATCAAATTTACTCCAGAGTTGACAGACTACCTCTCCTATCATTTACCAGAACTCAGCGGAAATATTGCCTATGAAATCAGTGATTATGCAGAAATGATCGTAGGAACCAAAAGAGAACATATTTCCTACTATGCAGTATCAGAAAACTGGATGCAACTCAATGAAAAAGAGCTAAGTATGGGAAGTTTCTTTGGTCCAGATCATTATCAAAAAAAGAATTTTGTCACCATCGTCAATAATCAATTTGTCGAAGATTATTTTAAAAACAAAGATCCCCTCTGACAAAAAATCAAAATCAAACAAAGAGACTTTACCATTATCTGAGTACTAGAAAAAGCTGCAGAAGAAGAATTCCGAGCCCAAGCAACTGCCTATATCCCAACAGAAACCTATTTTGAGAGGATTGCTTACAAAAATAATATCAATACTATCAGCGTATTTTTAGATACCGAAGCAGATAATATCCTCTGGAGAAACAGAATCACCTACCTCCTCCTCAAAAAATATAACCAAACGCACAAAGATCTTGCAGGATTTTATGTAGGAAGTAATGCAGAATTTTCTGATCAAGTACAAACAATTTCTAGTGGAATCACAACCTTTCTCCTCGTAATTGGTCTGATTTCTCTGCTCGTAGGAGGAATTGGGGTGATGAATATCATGATCGTATCCGTAACCGAAAGAACCAGGGAAATCTGAATCAGAAAAGCAATTGGCGCACTCAATACAGATATTACTCTACAATTTTTGGTAGAATCTATTGCTATTACCTTTATTGGAGGAATCTTGGCACTCCTACTGAGTTATTTGATTGTCTTTTTTATCAATAAATTGCTAGCAAGCGGAGCAATGGAAGGAATGAAAGCATTGATCAATTTTAAAGTAGTATTGCTAGCATTTGGGCTCACAACTTTGACGGGAATTGTCTTTGGAATCCTCCCAGCCAGGAAAGCATCCAAACTTAAACCGATTGATGCACTCAGATTTGAGTAAAAAAGTACTATTACTCGTATTGAATTAGAAAAAATATTCTAAAAAGAATCTCTAAAAAAATTCTAATCCAACCAAGCTGGATAAATTTTTTCTATTATTCATTGATAAGTTGCTTGATCTAAAGGATGATGTACTCCATCCTGAGTGCGAGTCATCTCGATCTGCTCCAAAGCAATCTTTACTCCATCTACTTCTCTGGTAATTTTAAAGGCAAACAAGGGAGCAATATAAGTAGGAACCGTTTTTCTGTCTAAAAGAAAATCATAACTATAATCATAATTAGGTTTTTTTGCCCATTTTCCCCAGTCCTGATCAAAGATAAAATTTCCCAGAGAGTAGATAATATAACGATCTCCATACTCCTCTATCAAACCAGGGATATGTGAGTGTCCTCAGAGAATCAGATCAGCTCCTGCATCCATCAAACGATGCGCAAGTTTTTTTTGAGAAGGGCTAGGATTGATTCGATACTCTGCTCCTCGATGGAGACTCAGGATTTTTGCATCACAAGACAGTGCATCCATTTTTTCCAAATCCTCCAAGATGCTACTCTCCCAAAGCGGATTCCAAGCCATCTTGCCTGCTCCTACCTTGATAAACTGTCCATCATAAGAATAAGCAGAGAAACATACTTTGATATCCCCATACTCATAGCTAAATATCTCTCTTGCTGCTTCTAGAGAAAGTCCTGCTCCCACATGCCCAATCCTTCGCTGATCCAAAAGTGCTTGGGTCTGTAAGAGTCCAGAATAATGTGCATTGATCGTATGATTATTTGCCAAA
>CAYTFB010000067.1:2756-4366 GCA_964437055.1 uncultured Candidatus Peribacteria bacterium | reverse complement strand
ATCTGTAAAGATTAGCATTATATTTGATATGTGAGAATGCTGATTCAATTGCGTTTGTAGTGTTTGGGATATCTAGAAATCATTGTAAATCCAGCTAGCCTAAATTTTTCCACTTCCTCTTGAATCCAGATAACTAATCCTTATAGTAAAATTTAATTGCTTTATATCTATTTTTATTCTTATGGCACACAAAAAGGCCGCTGGATCGGCAAAAAACCTGAGAGATTCCAAACCAAAATATCGTGGGGTCAAAGTCTTTGGAGGACAACCAGTAGTAGCTGGAAATATTATCATCAGACAAAAAGGGACCAAATACGAATGTGGATCCAATACTTATGAAACCAAAGATTTTACGATCCATGCAGCGATCGATGGACTCGTAACATTCAAAAAAAAGAACTTCAAAAGATTTGATGGAAGGACTTACCTCAAAACTGTAGTAGAAGTATTTCCAGTAGAGGAGACTAAAAAACCTACTCCTAAAGCCTCAAAAGCTGCTCCTGTAAAAAAAGCTGTTGTAGCAAAACCAGCTAACAAAGAAGTAGCAGCCAAAGCTCCTGTAGCTGAAACTGCTGAAAAAAAAGCTCCTGCAAAAAAAGCTGTTACAGCAAAGTCAGCTAGCAAAGAAGTAGCAGCCAAAGCTCCTGCAAAGAAAGCTTCTTCAGCCAAAGCAGCTGAAACTAAAACTCCTGCAGCTAAAAAACCAGCAGCTCCTAAAGCAGCAAAATCAGAATAATTTTATCGTTTAATAGTTTTATTACTCATGACTATCGGTCCAAAGAAAAAGATCAGTAAATCCAAGAGTGCCAGTAGACACTCTATGCGAAAAAGAGTACAACTCAAAAAACTTTCTGAAAAATATCAGACTACCAAATGTGCACAGTGTGGTACCAATAAACTCAATCATAGAGTTTGCCCAAGTTGTGGATATTATAAAGGAAAACAAGTTATTACGATCAAATCCAAGTCAAAAGAAACGGTAGTAGACGCTTAGTCTCTATGTTTTCTTGCTACACTTACTTGATAGAAACACACTCTTTGTAATAACTTTATTCAACTTCCTAGATCATGGATATCAAAAAAAGAATCAATGCCAGAAAAGTAGTACTTGCTTATTACTATCAGCATTGTTTTTTTTTATCATTAGAAAAAAGTCTGACTCAGAAACTACCGGTTGAGTCTGCAGTCGTAGAGTCAGGATCACTGATGTCAACTAACTCAGGATTTTTGGATCCAGAATTTCTCAGAGAGTTTCAAGATAAACAAAGTGAATGGGCTCAGGATCAAGAAATTTTTCTCTCCAAGATCACTGCCTATCAAAAGATCGAACTAGATGAGTTGGTGCAGTACTATTTGGATCATTTTTTTGATCAGTGGGCTCCTGAGACGATTGATATGGATTATGTGATGCAGCTATTCAAAGTATTGCCTAGTATTTTTGATGAACTTGTAGCTTTGGTAAATCAGTATTCTCATAGCTTTGGTTTTGAAAAGATGGATTTTTTGGATCAAGCATTATTGCTGTTGGCCTATGGTGAGCATAAAAATCTAGATACTCCTAGATCTGTGATCATCAATGAAGCAATTGAAATCGCAAAAAGATATGCTGA
>CAYTFB010000067.1:0-2656 GCA_964437055.1 uncultured Candidatus Peribacteria bacterium | reverse complement strand
GCTCCTCGCAATGACGGGCTTTATTGTAGTGGATTGCCGCGTTGCTATGCTCCTCGCAAAGACGGACTTTATTGTAGAGGATTGCTACGAGGCTTCGCTCCAGTCGAAATGACAAAAGTCTAAACAATAGAGAAAAATCACTTACTTTCTCTTGCAAAACTAGGAGATATTGCTACTTTATGAGTAAATATTCTGATATTTTTTTGATCCAAGTATTATTTAAAATTTTTGCAAATAAAAAATGAAAAAAATCTGATTTTTATGAATCTTTTTGGTAGTATTTTCCTTGACTGCTTGTGGTAAAAAGCCAGATCTGACAGCAGAATTGATCGTATATAATGATGAAATCGTTGCCTTACAGACTCAGGGTGTGGATGTTTTAGAAAATTATTATGCTTCGCTAGAAGAGGAGTTTGATGGAAGCAATTTGACAGAACTTTTTGAACAAGCACAAGGGGATTTAAATTGGTTGATTACTGAGGCAGAAAACGTCCCAGCATTTCAAAAAGATCAGCATCTCCAATATGCATTAGTGACTTATCTTTCTGGACTGACTGCTGCATTTAAATACTATGAAACTCCGGTACTCAACTATTTTGATCATTTTACAGGACAAACCTATGCCTTGGCTAAGGAATATGAAAAAGTGATTGCCCCTTTTGCGATTCAACTGACTCAAGAAATAGAACGCTTAGATAATGAATTTCTCAAAGCACAGGCAGATTTTGCTACTCGTTATCACTATCCTCTCATTACCCTAGAATAGGTGAGTTTTTTATTTATTATGTTGAGTTATAAATCTGAAAAATCTCCTAAAAAAATTGCAAAATAGAGAATTATCCTTATACTTGTAGTTGAATAAAAAAATATTTTAGCATTTGTTTTAGCTACTTCTCTCCACTTCATGAAAAACCAAAAACTAACATCTGTTTTGTTTTCCTTTTGAGGGCTAGTTTTACTATGAGGACTATTTGGGGCCTTGGCTCAGCAGGAGTTCAAGATCGATACCGATGCTTTTTCTGCAATCCAAAAGATTAAAACAACCTTTTTTGTAGAAAAAAATGTTGAAGGTCTAGATACTTATCAGAGGGTAAAGGTAGAACATAATGCTCTAGAAGGGGGGGTAATGAATGTAGGACTCTGTACCAGTGCAGATTGTGATCAAGAGCGTCTAAAAAATGAAGTTGTGAAAGGTGGAAGTGCTTTAGGGGGAAGAGGAAATAAAAATCAAATCATCAGCTCTTTGGTTGTAGGTGGGAAAAATAATACTTTATCTGCAGGTACAAATTCTTTGATCGGTGGATCAGATAATGTGAGTATGAATGGAGGAAATGCTGTAGCTCTAGGATCTAGAGATACTCAGATCAATAATTCTAATGCCATTGCTGTAGGTGTTCAGGAAAGTACTTTGCTTGGCAGCAATGTGGTGGCTCTTGGAGTGAGTGAAGCAACTGTTTCTCAAAATAACGTTTTTGTAATAGGAAAGGATATTGCAGTAAATAATCAGTGAGTATTTGCTTTTAATGCAAAAAATCAAAAACTGACTGCAGAAAAAGATCATACTTTTTTGATCAATGCAGATCGTGGATTGATCATCAATACGGATACTCCAGCATCAGATGCTCGTGTAGCTTTGACTATCAAAGGAACCCTCAAACCTGGATATGAAACAAAATCATCAGACAAATCAGGATCTTTGATAAATAAAACTTGTAAAAGTGGAGGAGAGATTTATAGCTGTGTTTGTGCTTATGGTCAGGAAGCTACCCCAAAATCAGTATCTTCTGCTCCTGTATGTGAAAAAGTTTGTGAAACTAGTTTTACAAATAATGCCAATTGTCCAACCATTTCTCCAGTATGTGGAGCTAAAGCTGGGGAATTTCCTGCAGCAGCGGTTATTTGGCCTCATGATGCCAAATATTGTGATATTGGTAGTCCAAGTGTGATGCCAAAATTTCCATGAGTAGGAGAGACGGTGACTTGGAATTGTTTGGGAACGAGTGGTGCTTCAAAAGCATGTACTGCTACCAGACTAGAAAAGTCAGATCCGGTTATTCCTACCCCAACTCCAATTAATGGACAGTGTAGCACACAATTGAATACTTGTACTAGTGGTACATTTGTAGATATTGCAGATAGCTCTACTCATTATTTGTGGAGATGTGAAGGAATCGATGGTGGGATAAATGCTCCTACTTGTCAAAGGGCTATCCCTCAAAATGCACAATGTAGTAGCAGTTATCACAATACTAACCAATCAACACTTTCTGCTTCTCCAGCTCTCTGTACCGTAGGTACGGTAGCAAACTTTAAAACTAACTCAGATCCTTTGGTTTATACTCAAAAATGGACCTGGGACTGTGTAGGAGAGACGAGTTATGTGGATTCTTGTTTTGCTCATAAACCGGCTCCAGATGCTGGAGTCTGTGATACAGATACACTCTTTAAATGTAAAGTACCTACCAGCAAACAAGAAGATGGAATCAATCAAACTACTATCACTGGTGGAGCAACCTGGAACTGTGAAGGAACTAATGGAGGAGCTACAGTAGCATGTAATGCTTGTTACAGCAATTATACTTGGAATAATGCTACTAAAACTTGTGAACCAAATAAAAGAAGCAATCAGTCTTGTACCGCTTTACCATCAAATGCT
>CAYTFB010000066.1:0-4424 GCA_964437055.1 uncultured Candidatus Peribacteria bacterium | reverse complement strand
ATTTGAAAAAGCTGCCTTGATCCGTGATCAAATCAAAGAAGTTTCTGGAGAATAAATGATCTATCAAGCAAATATTATGATCAAAGGAAATCTGATTTTTCTTTTTTTATTTTTCTGGATCTAACTGGATCAACACCACCTCACTCCTAGTTCCGAGTCTAAACGGCAATCCCCAGACACCGATCCCTTGAGTGACAAAAAAGTTTTTTCCTCACTCCTGATAGAGTCCATAACTATAGTCATTTCCTAGTGCCACAAGCTCACGAGCTCCATAAAATTGTCCTCTATGGGTATGTCCAGCTAGCCCCAAATCTATCTCAAAGGGAGTCAACTTTGCTAGTGCGATAGGTTGATGCGTGAGTAAAATAGTATAAGAGTCTGAATCTATACTCAGAGGAGAAAAAACGGACTCCAGCGTTTGATTTTTCCATTGAGATTTATCAGGAATCCCAAGGAGAGAGATATTATTATCAGCCAAATAAAGTTGATTTGCCTGATGGATTGCAAGGAATTTGATGGGACTCAAATTTTGGATGATTTCTAGTGCTTCAACATTTCCCATCATATCATGATTTCCTGCTACCGCATACATTGGGATTTGTTGATTTTCTGGAGTATTGAGTAAAGCAAAATTTTGAGCTAATCTGAGATCAGCCTTATCAAAAAAGTCTCCCCCAAAAAGTACTACATCAGGTTTGAGCTGTTGGATTTTTTGATTGATTTTTTTGATCTGCCAATGAGCAAAAATCTCATTGAGATGGAGGTCGGTGATAAAAAGAACTTTAGTTGATTGAGTGATTTTGGAATCAGAGATTTTTAGCTCTGTGGTCTGTGTGCTAAAGGCGTTATAAATCCCAGATCATAAAATAGCAGCAATAATCGCTCCGATCAAAAGATGCTGCCCGATACCTATTTTGAGTGTAAAGTAATCAAAAACAAAAGAAATCAGATGTCCCATTCCAGCCAGAATTCCACCTACTACGATTCCGATGAAAATCCAAGTTCCCAAAGTTCCAAGGATGGAAAAAAACTTATGATTGAACCATTGAGGGAATATCTGTAATAAAAAAGGAAGAAATAACAATCCTAGAGTATAAATCCAATAAGTGCCCGTAAAAGTAATAGGTTGTCAGAAGAAGATAAAAATCCTTGCTACCAAATAAAAATTTAATCCTCCAAAAAGAAAAAATGCCAAAATAAATCCCAAAATCATCATATCTAAGAAAAAGATAACTTACTAAAACGATTATTCCAAAAACATACTAGTCAAAGTTTTTATAATAACATAAGAAAAGATAATAATCAAAATACCAATAATTGCATTTTTGATAGCTTTTTTACCATCTCCAGCTTTCCCTGCAAAAATATTGCTTCCATAGAGATAACCTGCATAAATAATCATCACTCCACCGATCAAAATCCCAACTTGAGAAAGAAATCTGACGAGATAAACAATATAATCTAAAATCGTAGATCGCCCCATTACTCCAGTTTTCATCTGCATTCCTACATCTCCTTTTATTTTTTGATATTCTTTTTCATAATTATCTAAAACATTTTTCCCATCTGTAGTATCTGCAACTGCGGAAACAATCTCTGCAGCTCCAGAGCCTCCTGAATCACTAGCTTCAGGAATAATATGAAAATCATTTTGTTCTAAAGTAGCATTTGTTGCAAAAGCAGGAGCAATCATCAAAAGTGATAGTGAAAATAGGAGAATAATTTTTTTCATAATAAGATTACAATAAAATAAATTTTTCTTAACTTGTTTTATTTACTAATCTAGGAATCGATCTATAAATCTGAGTTAGATAGCTAGAGATTTCTTGTAACATACCTTGGAGACTTTTCCCTCTTACCTCAAAAGTGAGATCTATCTGATTTTTCATAGCATTAGCTAGTAAAAGGTTTGATTTGGAAATAATAGTATTTTGGATATAAGAGGCCTCTTGATTTATAATTTTTGGAATAAGATTTTTATTACAAGCATCAAATAAAGTCAACGCATCATTTGCATTTAGATTTTTATTGAACATAAAAGTAATATATAAATTGATAGAACAAATATTTTGATATTTGGTATAGAGACTCCATTCAGCATAATTTTTGATAATAGCTTTTTCTTTTTCTTGTCATTCAATACTATTCATAAATCTGGAAAGCTCTTCCCCTTGATATTTAATCAGTTCAAATTCTGGTTGATTTTCCCAATATTCAGCATACTTTTCTTGAATAGCTTGGGGGACAACTCCACCTGTCATAGCACCAAACTCATGCATCAGATCTCTCCACTCTTTTGCCTGTTTTTCAAGCAGAGCATCCGAATACATTTGCTTCTCATTTCACTCTAAAGCTCTCAAAGAAACATCCAATAATTGATCAAAAAGCATGGGAGAAAAAGGAAAACTATCTTTATCTCCTCGCAAAAACCTATCCTCTTTACAACTTTCAATACTTTGGGGAGTAGTGAGAAAACCTTCTCTACAACAATAGGCCTTTGTATTGATCAATGCTCTTTTAAAGTTTTCTCTTGGATAAAGATTTTTGATGAGACTAGCATCAAAAACTTTCATCAGCGATGAGTTGTCTAAAGTCGATAAAGATCGATCTCCTAGCAAATGACATTCATGAGCATTTGAAAAGGTCGAGATAAAAATCCCAGATAAGATCAATACCGCAAGCAATATTTTATATTTCTTCATCATTAATTTTTCAAATAAACTTACACTCTCTATCATAACTTCTTTTGCAAAAAATGCAAGTTTTTCTAAAGAGAAAATCTGATTTTGAGATTATTTTTTACTATAAGATTTGACGGTAAAAACTACTTGGAGCAATTCTTCTCCAAAAGCATTTTCTAAAATTGTAATCATGGTTTCTCCTTTTTCTCTATTGTAGCTATATTTTCCACGGAGAGATCTATCTAAAGTACCGATATGTCCTGTTTTTGAAATATAGAGGAGAGGAGTATTATTTAGTAAATAAGCATAGCCTCCATCATAAATACCATAGCTCCTTCCTTCTAAAGCCACCAGTTCTCCCTTTTTTAGAAGAATATTTTTGAGCTCTTCTGCTTGTAAAAAGATATCAAATAATACTTTTCTTGTTTTGATATCCAAAACTTTTAGCTGTGGATAACCATTCGAAAAATCTACTTCCAATTCGACCTGATCCAGATATTCAGGCAAAATAATCAATTCTCAGCTATCTGGATCTAACTGAATCAATAAATTATTATTTTGATCATACATTCCTATCATATTTCAATAATCCACCCATTGTCTATCTAAAGTTGTTTGTCAGATAGAAATTGCACTTGTTGTGGTGGAGGATCCGTTATTGATCCCTTCTATATCAGAAATGATTCCATTTCTTAGTCTCTGAATAGTGACATGTCATTTATCAATATCCATATCCCATTCTGAAGTAATTTTGAGTGGGCTATTGAGTCCTTCTTTCCATCATGAATATTGTTGGATATCAGTGATTTGTATTTTGGGAGTAATGATCTGTAAATTTACCGTATCCATTACTTGATTACCTTCTGCATCAATCGCCCAAATAAGATATTTTTCATTTGTTTTCTGGGTATAAAAAAGATCATTCAGACTTATTGTTCATTTTTGTTTGTTGATATCCACTTCTACTAAAAGTTTAGTATCCTTGATAATGGCTGCCTTTTTTACCTCTACATTATCCTCTCGATCGATAATCAAATCATAATAGGTTCAAACATAGCCTCTTAGATATGTTCATTCTGCTACCGTTTCTGGGACCTTTTTTCTCAAGAGTGAAACACTTGGAATAGGAGGTTGGTTGTCTGCGATGAGTTGCCTTCCTGCTACGATTTGATTACTCCAAGGAGAACGAACCTTATAATCATCTCCATCCGAAGCTAAAGCAGCTATTTGAAGATATTGCCATTTTCTTGGCACTTCTACTAGAGAAGCCTTTGCCAAAGGATGTGAAGGATTGAAGTATTTGATTTCATGAATCGCACTACCTAACATTGCTTCGATTGATTTTTTCTTCTCTTCGATGATGAGATTTTTTCATTCAATACTTGTATCATAAGGAAGAATTAGTACATATTTTGGATCTTTTTCTGTTTTTTCATAATTTTTTGCGATATTTTCAGTCAATCTCACAAGATATCCACTATTGTTTTCTATCAAACTATTGTCTCGTGAAAAGGATAAAGAATCAAAAGTCTGACCAATAATCTTAAAATTCTTAACTTCCCAAGATTCATCCATTGTTTTTACTTTCTCTTTCGATCCGAACAAGGATTTTTGGGTAGTAGTATATTTGTCCTTATCTTTTTGTATTTGATCTAAATTTGGAGTAATCACACTGAGAGCTGCTGCTTGTCCTTTTTTTTGTGCATCTCCAGCAATTTTATAATAAACATTACGAGCATCCCA
>CAYTFB010000065.1:2611-4429 GCA_964437055.1 uncultured Candidatus Peribacteria bacterium | reverse complement strand
GAATTATTTTTTGATATGAAATTTGTTTTTTGCTGCGAGAAATTTTTCAAAAAGTGAGATTTTCTTTTGATAATAACTAATCTCTTTATCAATTACCTTGAGGGAATCAATATGTTTGTTGAAATATTTAATCATTTCTTTGGCTTTTTTGTAGTCCTGTTCCAGGATATAAACTTGGATGAGATTGTAAACCACTTCTGCATCTTTGGATTCAATAGCAAAAGCATCCAGGAGAAAATCTAATCCCTTGGATCTATTCCCATATCGATACTCACAAAGTCCATAACATCTGACGATTTCATGATTTTCCCCATCGGTCAGTTCCATTGCTTTGGATAAATATTTTTTGGCTTCTTTCCAATTATTTTTCTCCATTTCTAGGAGACCCTTGATATAGAGTCCGAGAGGATCATTGTGATCTCTTTTGCTATTGAGAAAATCTACCGCTTTGTCAGCTTTGGAAATATCTCCTTTTCTATACTGAATATCTGCTATCTGTAAAATAGCGTCTTCATTACTCGGATCACGAGAAAGGATTTTATTGACGATCTGGATCGCTTCATCAAAATTTCAGGATTCTTTGAGATGTTCAACCTCATCAAGTAAGGATTCTGGGATGTAGACCATAGGATTATCTAAGATATCAAATAAAATTCATTTATCCTATTGTATTGATCCTGACCCCAAAGGTCAATTTTTGGAAGATTCTCTCTACACTTCAATCTTTACATTTTACAAAAAAATCAGATTTATTTTTTAACTAAACTTCCTTTCCAGTCCAAGTCTGTAAGGATAATATTTTTGAGTCTCTTTCTCCAAATACGATAATCAGGAAGCAACTGTTCCACGAGATCCCAAAAGGCTTTTTGATGATGTTTTTCTCTCAGATGAGCAACCTCATGGACGATCACATAACGGATCAAAGCACTGGGAAGGTGAACGAGTGATTGATTGAGCAGGATTTTTTGATCAGCACTACAACTCCCCCACTTAGCTTTAACTAAAGCAATACGGAGAGGGATCCTTTGATATCCCAACAAATGGGCATAATGATCCAAGAGGGTTCTAGCATAGTCCTCCAAGGTTTGTTGAAAAAAGCTTTTCCAAGCTTTGGTTGTAGTAAATTTTTCCAAATCCTCAAAAGCTACTCTCTCACCAAAAAGCATCACTCCCTCAGGAGAAAAAATCTGAATCTGTTCTTTTTTTTGGACTTTTTGCTCGAGTTTTGTTGCTTGAAGCTGGAGTTGATCGATAAAATTTTGATCATTTCTCAGACGATGAGGGACAGTCAGAAATACTTTTCCCTCTGCATCGATTTTTGCATAGCCATGCTTAATCCCTTTTTTGATGATAATCTGCATCTATTGAGAGAAAAATTAAAACCTCTGAATCTCTCTCTCCATCTGCTTTTGGATGTCTCTCTCTTTGATGATCTGTCTTTTTTCTATCTTCCTTTTGAGTTTACCAAATCCCAGTTTGAGTTTAATAAATCCAGATTTGGTAGTAAAAATTTCTAGTGGAATCAATACCATCCCTGGCTGATCAAACATTGCAGAAATTTTTGCCAATTCTCTTTTGGTCACGAGGAGTTTTCTCCTCCTTTTGGGATCGTAACCAGGAGCCAAGATAGGAGAAGTTTTGGAATAAAGAGGGATATCTAGATGATAAATCCAGAGTTCACGATCAGCGATTCTCACTACGGAATCCTGGATATTTGAGTGCATCGTTTTGAGTGCTTTGACTTCAAATCATTGCAAAACTACCCCAGCATCATAAGTCTTTTCGATACTGTAGTCAAAATAAGCTCTTTTATTTTTT
>CAYTFB010000065.1:0-2511 GCA_964437055.1 uncultured Candidatus Peribacteria bacterium | reverse complement strand
TCTCTATCTCTAATCGTTACCGTTCCATCTTCTAAAGTCTGATGATCTACCGTGATACAATAGGGAGTTCCTATTTCATCTTGTCTACGATATCTTTTTCCAATCGCTCCTCCATCATCATATTCAGTAGAAAATTGAGATCTTAGCTTTTGATAGATAGATTTTGCAATACTGACAATCCCTTCATCTTTTGCAACCAAAGGAAGAATAGCAAATTTTACTGGAGCTACATTTTTATGAAATCTTGCTACCACTCTAGTCTGTTCTACTCCATTTCCGTCAGTATATTTTTCTTCATCATAAGCATCAATCATCGCAGTCAAAATAGCTCTAGTCAGTCCTCGACTTGGTTCGATACAGTGAGGTACATATCTTTTACCGGTATAAGGGTCAGTATATTGGAGATCTTTACCTGAATATTTCATATGTTGAGTGAGATCATAATCTGTCCTATAAGCAATCCCTTGGAGTTCTCCCCATCCTCGTGGGAAAAGATACTCTACATCCCAAGTACCTTTACTATAAAAGCTCAGCTCATCTGGTCCATGTTCTCTAAATCTGAGTTTATCTCCAGAGATTCCAATCTCCTCTCTCCACCAGGTTTCACAAGTCTCTTTCCATTCTTGGAGAGTTTGGAGTCAGATTTTTTCATCATTTTCTACAAAATACTGGATCTCCATTTGGTAAAATTCTCTCACTCTAAACATAAAATTTCCTGGAGTGATCTCATTTCTAAAAGCTTTTCCAATCTGAGCAATCCCAAAAGGAATTCTCACTCTCGTGGTATCTAGTACATTTTTGAAATTAACAAAGATCCCTTGAGCTGTCTCAGGTCTGAGATAAATATCCATCCCTTGACCCTCGATCACTCCTTGTTGAGTTTTGAACATAAGATTAAATTTTTTTGGTTCTGATCGAGCATTAGATCCACATTTAGGACAATTTACTGCATATTCTGACAAAAAGTTAGTTTGCATCTCAAAATCCCAACCCTCAGGAGAAATACTTCCAAACCTTGCAACAATTTCCTCAATTTTTTCTGGAGTTTTGCTTTGTATCTGAAAAATTTTCTCTTCGATGAGTTTGTCGGCTCTCTCCCTACTTTTGCATTTTTTACAATCTACCAAAGGATCAGAAAATCCTGAAACATGTCCACTTGCTTCTCGTACTTTGGGATTCATGAGGATCTGTGCATCCAAACCAACAATATTTTCTCTCTCTCTAACAAAATAATTTCGCCAAATATCTTCTATATTTTTTCTCAACTCTACTCCATAAGGGCCAAGATCCCATGCATTTGCCAATCCTCCATAAATCTCAGATCCAGGATAACTAAATCCCCTCCTCTTTGCCCATGAAACAATGGTTTCTAAACTATGTCCTGCCATATTTTTTATATAATTATAAATTAAAAAATTATTTCATTTTGATACTTTTTTTGAATTCTTGGAATCCCATACTAAAAAATGCTCTAATGCCACGCATTCTTGGTTTTGCACTCTCAGAAAGTGAATTGATCAATGCCTCTTCTTCTGCCTGATCTAGTTTGACAATCCCTCAGAGCAAAAGTTTTAGCATTTTTTTGTGAAAGCGATCTCCCAGTGACATAGCTACAACAATAGAATAAAATATTATACCCCATAAAGATAGTAATCCCTCTCAAAAAAACAAGTAAATCTGAAATCAAATTGCAAATCATTCAAATTTTCATATCCTTTATTTTTGATGTTTTGGAGAAATCTCCAAGAATAATATTGTAAACATTACAAAACCAATCCTTTAACTAACAAAGATATTTTTGATGAAACTGACTGATTTTATCCGTTCCAATCTCAATGCAGAACAGGCCGCTGCAGCACTCCATACCGATACTTCTTCACTCATTATTGCAGGAGCTGGAAGTGGAAAAACAAGAGTTTTAACTTACAAGATTGCTTATCTGATTTGGTGAAAAAAAATTGCTCCTCTGAGGATCCTCTGAGTAACCTTTACCAACAAAGCAGCCAATGAAATGAAAGAGAGACTCCTCCAGCTAGGAGCTGATATTGCTAGTAAATCACGAGAATCAGAAAACTCAGCAGATCAGACAGCAATAAATACTCCTAAGGAAGCTCATTCTGATCAGATTTTAGATTTTTTGAATCAAATAGAAATCCAAGAAACTGAGCAAAAAAACAACAATATCCATCTCACTGCTCCTGATCTTAAATGGATTGGTACTTTTCACTCGATTTTTCTCAAAATTTTGAAAGAAGATATCCAGCACCTGGAGACGGCACATACCAAAGAATTCTGAATCCTAGATAGCGATGATAGTAGCAAAATCATCAGAGAACTATTGAGAAAATTTGCACTCAATGACACCCTCAAACCTCAGGAAGTAAAAGGATTTATTTCCAAGCTCAAAAATGAGGGTACCAAAGCTGCAGATTTCGCAAAATATGCCAATGGAAATTATGAAAATATGATGGGAAAACTCTACCAAGAATATGAAAAAGATTTGGCGAGATC
>CAYTFB010000064.1:0-4457 GCA_964437055.1 uncultured Candidatus Peribacteria bacterium | reverse complement strand
GAAGAAGCTTTGAGAGAGTGGAGATATAGCTGTTTTCAAGCAGTGTGTAAAAAAGAAAAGATCCCACTCCTCCTCCTAGGGCATAATCTCAGTGATCGTGTAGAAGGGAGTTTGATGCATCTGATCCGCGGCTGTGGGATCGAAGGATTTTTGAATATGAGAGAACGCTCTGATCATCCTTTATTGACAGAGACTGAAGTACTGAGACCACTCTTGAGGATGAGTAAGCCGCTGATTACTAGCATTGCGGAGAAGCAAGGATGGACCTTTTTCCTCGATCAAAGCAATGAAAATCCTGAAACAAGTCTGAGAAATCAGATTAGAATCCAACATCTTTTCCCTTTGGCTCAGCTAGGAAATACTACTACAGAAGGAGAGCAAATTTTTTTTGAAAGCTGGGATACCGTCTATCAAAGTATCCAGCAGCATCTCGCCTGGACTCCTCTCTTACAAGTTTTGAAAGCGAATCCTTATTGGGGAAGTCGCAATGCCCTAACATGGATTGTGCCAAATCATCAAACGATTGAGCAGACAGAGATTGCAGCTACTCTCAACTATTTAGGAATCAATCCCAAAAAGAGATTGCTCAAAAATCTCCAATCCCATCTCCATAAAATGAAAGATGCTGAACGATATCTAGAGGGATGGAATCTTGTAATCAGCCAAGGCAAAATTTATCTGATCCAAGGGAAAAAGAAATGTTGGGAGAAAAAAATTGATCTAGAAAAAGAGATCAACGAAATAGGGAGACAGACTTTTTGACTTTATCAAATTGACTGTCCAGCAGAATGGCTAGGAGCAACCCTCAAATTTCCCCAGAGAGGAGATCGCTATCATGGCAAAAGACGATTTAAATGGGCCATCAATCAAAAAATTCCTTTACTCTGGAGAAACTATATTCCTCTTGTAGAAAAGGAAGGAAAAATTATACATAGCTGTAAACAGTCTGAATTATTTTTTTAATTGTTTTTTAGTTATTATTAAACAAAGCAATGGAAGTGATCGAAAATACTCGAACCACACTCAGTAACTATCCAGGAGCAATACGAACATACTATCAGCAGATGATCACCTGGTTAATTGGAATTAGTGGTTATCAGAGTTGGCAGGTACATTTAGGTTTCTGGATTAGTTTGGATCTCATTATTTTGCTATTGCTAGCGATCCCGCTCCATCGTCATCATGCTAGGAAAAGACTCAAAGCAGAAAAAGCAAGCATCGAACAAATCGATAAAATGATCTATCTTTTGGCTAAAAATCAATATTTTCTCAATTTGGATCAAAAAAGTTTGGGAGGAGATCCTACTATTGCTTTAATGAAATCTATCTTCGAACAAGGGAAAAAAGACTATCTCAAAAGTACTCAACTGATCTTGAATAATATCAAAAAAGTCGAACAACTCCTTGGCAAAGAAGTCATCAAAGCATCAGAACTTCAATTATTCCTTCAAACCTTCAAAAGATACCAAAAACAGAAAAAAAGAGAAAAAATCTGGAAGTGAATCAGTATCATTCTTTCTCTAGGAGCTTATGTAATTTTTGCATAAGTTTTCATCGACTACGATCATTATTACTAAAGCAAAAATCCCTAAGCACTGGGGATTTTTCTTTTCATCAATAAAAAAACCACACTCCCACAATCTGTCAATCTAAAGCAAAGAAACTTGTCATTTTTTTTTGTTTTTTTCTCCTCAATCTACTATACTTGAATGATAATATTTTTTAGCCTTATTTACCACAGGATGAGCAAAGTAAAAACTCCCCAAAACATTCCATTGATCAAAATTGATAAAATGACCTGGGGCTATCCAGATAGCAAAAAGCAGCTTTTTAAAGATTTTTCCCTTGAGATCAATAAAGGAGATCTTCTCATTATCACGGGGAAATCAGGAACAGGAAAATCCACTTTGGTCAAGCTCCTTATCGGACAAATCAAAGCTCAAAAAAAGAAAATTTTTTATAAATTAGAAGATCTTGCAAGTTTTTCTGATGCTCAAATCCAAAAGTATAGGAGAAATATTGGGATTGTTTTTCAAGATTATGAACTGATCCATACCCTCAGTCCCAAGGAAAATATCATTTATCCACTCATCCTCGATCAAAAACCCCTCAGTGAAATCAAAAAAAGATACGAAGCGGTCAATACTCTCCTAGGAATCTCTGAAATCAGTACCCAAGAAGTCAAAAAACTGAGTGGAGGAGAAAAACAGAAAATTGCAATGGCTAGAGCGATCATTGATGCTCCAGATTTTATCATCGCAGATGAGCCAACAGGAAATCTTGATGATGAAAATAGCCAACAAATCGCGGATCTTTTGATCAAAGCAAATGAAATCTGAAATACCATTATCTTGGTAACTCATGATAGTAAATTGCTACAAACCATCAGTAAAGCTACTGAAGCTAAAATCATCAATCTAGAATAAATTCTACAACGAAGCAAAAAAAAGTCATTTTCGCAAAAGAATTAAGAGACAATCTCTCTCAGAAACAGAACTTCAACTAAAAGAAATATCAGTATTTGCCTCTTTATCCCTCATAGAATCAAACAGTTATGAATAAAACGCAACTCTTATATCATCATATTGCAGAGAAAATCCAAGCATTAGCCATTGCTGGATATATCAAAGAAGAGGCACTCGAAGCACTCAAATATCTCCATTATTACAAAATCAGAAATGTAGATAAAAACCTGGAGCTTTTCCTCGAATATTTGGAATTTTTAAATGAACAGAATACCGAAAAGATTCTCCAGCTCATCGATGTAAAAGCAAAAAAAGAAAGCACTAGTTCTCTCAGTCTACATTATTTTCTCGTAGATGAAAAAATCACTAAAAAACAAGAACCTGAATATCTCGCAAAAATCCAAAAAAGTGGCTATGAACTCCTCAGTCTCACTCAAGGAATCAAGGGACTTTTGATCCTCAGTATTGATGAGTTTTGTAATGCTAGTGCTACGAGGATGGATATCCATCAAATGCTGATGCAGAGGAAAAAAAAAGAAAAGACTAAAACTGAAGAAAAGAAAATAATTAATAAGAAAGCTGAAAAGAAAAAATAGTTTTATTGTTGTATAAGATTGATCTAATGATGCTAAAAACTCCTCACCTCTCTCAAAGCATTAAATCTCCCAATCAAGTTTCTGAAAAGCAAATGATTTTACAAGAAGGAGAAATGTTGCTAAAAGTTTTACAGGAAGAGTTTGAGGATCATGAGCTCTCAAAAGCTGAAAAACTAGCAATAAAGAAAATACGTAAACAGCTCAAAGAGCTAATCAAAAGCATAGAAAAAAATCAAGAACTACCAACAGATTATCAAAAGATCCTTGCTGCAGGAAGAGAAAAATTACAGATAGAATCAATAGATGAGCTCACAGAAAAATATGCAGAAGATCCAGAAAAACTCAAGGCGATCGATGCACTACAAGCAGCTCTAGATATCATCTGATTGGAACCAACTGGTGGTGCTCTAGCTGATCTAGCTAATGCTCTCATCTATACCTTTAGAAGTACAAAAGCTGCACTTTCTGGTAAAAATAAGATTGCAAAGCAGCATATTTTAGATGCAGGAATTTCTGCTATCGCAATTATTCCCTTTGCAGATATCATTAAAATTCTCAGACTCCGTAAAGTCCCAAAGCTTGCTAAGGCTGGAATCAAGTGAGCTCGTTCTGCGAAACTCTATGCAAAAAAAGAAAAATGAAAAAGGATAGAAAATGTCTCAGAAAAATTAGCTACATAATCTTTTCTTTTAGAAAACTTAGAAAAAAGTATCTCATAGTAGAGATACCCTTTTTTTTATAGATTGAATAATATTCAAAAGAGAGAGTAATTAAATCAACTGCATCGTAGTGATACAGGTATTATCTCCATGATAGGTAGAGATTTTTGATGTTGCCTGTCTTTCTCCTTGGGTAATAATTACTTCATAGCTAGCATTTCTAGGCAACCAAAGATCGATAAATCCATTTTCTGGAGTAGTGACAGTCTTTTCCACAATCAGATTTCCTTTGGTATCTGAAATCTGCAGTTCAAACTCCTCTTGTACCATTTCTCCCTGACATCCAGAAAGACTATGGATCGCACAAGGATGGGTAGTGTGTATATAGGGAGCTATAGAGACAAAAAACTCATCTTTAGGTAATTTATAACTAATTTTTTTGTCATTTTCATCAGTAACAATTAGTTCGGAAGAAGTGATAGAGGAAGATTTTGCAGGGAGAGTCCTGGCGCTATATCCCTGGACTAATGCTTTGATCTCTACATCAGAATACTCTCCTGTATTGGGTTGAGAAGTAGTATAAAAAAAGAGAGCCGGAAATCAGATTAGCACTACTGCTCAGAGAATAATTCGAGTAGTTAGATTAGACTTTTTCATCCTAGTAAAAAAAGTTAAAAATTAAAAAAAATCAGATTTTTTATCCTCAGAAAGATAGCTATCTAGAGGGTAATTGCAAG
>CAYTFB010000063.1:0-4489 GCA_964437055.1 uncultured Candidatus Peribacteria bacterium | reverse complement strand
CAGCACCTAAAATAAAAGTCTGAAATTGATTTCCAGAAAGGGTAGCATAATCAAAGTTTTTGATGCTCTCATACAAATCTTTCTTTTTTTCAAACACTAAAAACTGAGGAGCCAATGCCTGATAAAGATAAGTACGAAAGTCTGTATCAGCCTTTCTATATTCTTGTAAAAATTGCTCATGCATGAGCTGAGAAAGATTCGTCACATTGGACCCTGCACTGATTTCTGTAGCAGGAATATCACGGATTAGTCTTTTGATCCTAGTATAAGGAGGCACGATTTCACGGAACACATGACGCACTAGTTCTATAATCTTTGCACTGGTAATAGGTTGATATTCTCCAGATTTATAGAGATCATAAAGCTCAGTACTCGGAATCACTGAGGTAGGATAAAGTTTGATCTCATCTGGTTTAATATAAGGATTGTTGTAAATATCGATAAAGGTCTGAATATCCTTTTCTTGACTAGATCCATAAAGTCCTGGCATAATATGGATAGAAAATTTGAATCCATACTGCCTCAATCTATGTAGTGCCTCTTCTACCTCTGCCACATGATGATCTCTTTTATTTAAATCTAGCACTATATCATCAGTAGACTGTACCCCCATTTCAATCCTCGTCACTCCCATCATCCTCCAGGTCTGGCAATTTTCATCAGTTACAAATTCTGGCCTTGTTTCCAGAGTCAATCCAATGATTCTATGCTTTGCGGTTTCATTGATCTGAATTGCTTCTGCCAAAGAGGAGCCCAAAGCAACCTGATCCTGATTGCTGATCTCAAAAGCATATTTTCGCTGAGCATCATCAGTCAGATTTTTAAATTTGAGCTGCTCAAAGGTATTACAGGCATCATAAAGATGTTTGATAAATTCTAATTTGTAGTCATCTGGATAAAAATCCCAAGTCCCTCCTAGCACAATCATCTCAATCTTGTCGGTTTTGTGTCCGGTTTGCTTGAGAGAGTAGAGTCTATTGTAGACTTGTTTGAGAGGATCGAATTGGTTGAGAAAAGCCCTCATTGCACCCGGTTCAGATTTGATATAACTTTTGGGCATCTCAGGATCATTGGGGCAAAAAATACAATGACTCGGACAAGGAAAGGGTTTGGTCAGCACCTGCACTGAAACAATTCCAGAAAGTGAACGGATCGCTCTCTTACGAAGCATTAGTTCTAAATGCTGACTTTCTTTGATGCTATTGGACTGAAGCAATTGACGATAGGATTGTAAAATTTGGGATTTGCTTGGTAGATTGGACAGATTGTTTGCCTTTGCAAAAATCCTTTGCTCTTCTTTGAACAAATCTGGAGTCAAACGCTTTCAATGCCCCACAAGAGCCAGCACCAATCCTTCTAAAGCTATAGTAGTACTCATGATTCTAACGATTCTCTAATTAAATTATTTTTTCAAAACCCATCCCTCAACATGATTGACCTGATATTCTCCTTCAGCATTCTTTTTCCCTGAAAAAGAGAAAATCAGATATTTTTTGTCTGCTAGTTCTATGACAAAAGGAGCATGATTTTCTTTTGAACTATCCCAAGAAACTTCGTAGATTTCTGGCAGATAAGGGGTCAAATCTAAATTTTCTGTAACCTCTTCCCCTTGGAGATTTTTATAATGATACTGCAAGGATGTAGTTCAAGAATTTTCACTTTCATAAGAATTGAACTGATGCATACTCTGATAGTCTTGAATCTCCAGCTCTCCAATATTTGAAGCATAAAAATCAAAATAAGGACCTCTTTCCGCTAAAGGTATCCTTACTCTCTCCTCAGGCAATCCTAAATAAATAAATACTTTATTTTTTCTCTCTCGTGGACTCAAATCAGGGTGAGAAAAGCTAAATTCTGAGTCTAAAAGAAAATCTTGCCAGTCTTTGGTAGGATAGTGATAGATAAGATATTCTAACGGTCCTTCTTGATAGCTCTGGGGATAGACAATATTTTCTAATCCTTTTTCTCCAATCGTTTGTAAGGAATTTTCAGCCAAAGGAAGGGAAATCTGTTCTTGGGCAAAAAGCTGTTCTAATCTATTTTTTTGCAGAGAAAGGGTCAGATTTTTGGCACTAATGGGACCATAGCAGCTCAGCAAGACAATTCCCAAAGCACTTCGCACCAATACTCCTAATTTTTGCTGAGGGAAAATAAGAGAAAAGAGAGAAACCACTCCGATCAAAGTTAGCAAGGCAATCACCAAATATCTATTGATCGTCAGTCCATACTGCTGGACTCTCTGGATAATTGCTCCAATCATCAAAAGCAAGATCAACAAAAAACTCATAAAAAGAAACTGATGCAAAAAAGTAAAAATCTTCTTTTTTTCTGGGAAAGTGAGATAAAAGCTCAGCATTCCTAAAATAAAATAGCCGATTCCTAGTCGGATAATAATACCCTTTGGCCAAACTCCCGTTATTAGGATTTTGATCCCATAAGCAAAGAAAATCAAAAAATAAATCACCGCTAAAGGGAAAAAGATATAGACTCCAAAAATCCTCCTCGTAGCATTATGAGGGATTTCATCAACATTTTGATGGATTTTGGAATGAATGAGATAATTATTGAGAGCAAAGGATCCTGTCAAAAAGAGTAGAGAAAATGCTCCAAAATACTGATACCAATCACTAGAAATCGAAACATCAAACAATGCCTCCAAAGAAGCCAAAATCCCTGATAGTCCACCCCAAACTACCAAGCCTGCCAAAATCCCCAACAAGACTGAGATAAGAATATTGGACCACTCTAGCCGAACTTTTTCCTGCTGAGAAAGTACTATCGGAGCAATCGCAAAAATTCCAAGAAAAGCTAAAGCCAAGATTCCAATAAACAAAAAACTCTCTGAAAAAAATCCTGTCTGCCAAGATTGAGCAAGAAAATAATATAACACTACTCATAAAACTACCACTCCTTGCATTGCTCGCTGAAGTCCTTGTTTTTTGGAAAACTGCTGAGCATAACGAAAAACTAAAGCCAACAAAGTAGCCATCAAAAACCATAAAATCAAACTTGTAATCATCGCTTCAGATCCAGAACTCTGAGTATAAATCAGAAAACAAGCATAGCCCGTCCCTAGGAGCAAGGCCAAATGACTCATCGGAAATAACTGAAGTGCTCAGGTCCAATGAGCAAAAAATCAGGATATTTTTTTGACTAGGTTACTTTTCATTGAAAATAATATAAACTAAAAAACTACTCCCTTTGTATGAATCTCATCCCAAAAATCAAAGGAAACAAAAAAACTGACATCAGTCAGCTTTCTAGACTTAGCCACGAGCGGGAATCGAACCCGCCACCTCACCCTTACCATGGGTGCGTTCTACCGACTGAACTATCGTGGCAACGAGTCTATATATAGCAATTCTAGACTCAAAAGCAAGATAAATACCATTATCTATCTTGCTAGATGAAAACCTTTAAAGATCAGAAACTATTTTATAGTTTATAATACTGATTATAAAAGGGAGCTATAGCTTGTTTGAGTGCAAGTTCAAATTCTGATTGACGATCAATCATATCATCACTCCACGCAGCTGTACTACCATTTTTACTCTTGATATTTACTACACCTGCCAACTCTGACATCACAGGTCAGAGCTCTCTTCAGTTCTCATACAATTCTTTTTCTATAACAGCAGGAACTTCCATCATACCAGAAAATCATAAATGCCAATCTCATTTTTTATCTTCTACATAGGCAACTCAACCAACATATTTTCTAGACCCAATACTCATCGCTCATCACTCTAGACCAATATAGAGATCTGCCTTGATTCATTCGTTTTCAAGTGCAGTTCTCAGATTTGTTACTCTATTTTTTGCACCAGCAATGGTCTCTTCTAGTGAGAGTGGCATATCTGAAACATCAGAAGAAACTGATTTTAATACATATCCAACAGAATCTCTTACTTTATCAAAATAGGGAGCCTGTGCAACAACTGATTTTACTGCATCTACTTTAGGAGTACTTTCTGTAGCAATTGCAACTTTCATAATTAGTGAATAATAATAACTAAAGACACCTGTATATACACAAATCATCTTTAAAGTCAATAAAGAAAATTTTATTAAAAAGAATGCAAAGAAGAAATAAAAGCACTGATATTTTTTTCTTGTTGATCGTTTAAACTATAAACATGATAATAATAATTTCCAAAAATATCTTGAAATTGAAATAAAAGATCTTCTAAATTTTCTCATAAACGGATCTGTCCATCAGGTCCATCTTGGTCAAAAAAATTTGTAAAATCATCTAAAAAGGCCACATGTTGACTCCTCTTATCAGCATCTAAAAATTCTATCACAGACCACTTATCTATATCACTACGATAAGACAAAATTTCTCTAATTTCATCTGCAATATTCTCTATCAAGCATGAGGTGGTAATTTTCCCTTTAAAATCAATTGTATCTAAATCTAAATCTCAAATATCCTTAAAAGAATCTCCATCCTGATTCTTGAGTCAATTATCTACAAATCAATAGCAAT
>CAYTFB010000062.1:0-4643 GCA_964437055.1 uncultured Candidatus Peribacteria bacterium | reverse complement strand
TGATCCAGATGCTGTAAAATATGTAGATGTAATTGAATATTATGTAAATGGTACACCAGTATCAATTACTAAAACATTGTTCAATGACTACTTTAGAGTAGCTGATACCTATGCAAAAGTAGCTAGAGCGAAATAATTTCACTCTACAACATACTTACTCAGTACTTCGGTACTCAGTACAAAAAGAAACTCTTCCCTTCGGGGGGAGTTTTTTTTTAATTGAGTTTTCCCACCCGGGTGGGAGAAGCCACCCGGGTGGATCTTTAGTGATTTTCTGTTTTCTTCTCACCTGGGTGATTTCTCTCACCGGGTGGATATTTAGTTGTTGTCAAAAAAAGGTTTGACAAATAGTTTGGAATGATTAAACTGTTCCCACCCGGGTGCTAAGCACCCGGGTGGATTCTTAGGATTTTACTTCATCCTCAACAACGATGCCCCGCAGAGTTCCCTTCCAGGCCAACAGCTATTATCATGTCTATAATAGAGGCCTCAATAAAAAGACGATCTTTTATTCTGATGCAGACTATCAGAGATTCTTGCGGAATATGGAGAAATATCTGGAAAAATTTGCAATTGATCTGATCGCTTATTGCTTGCTGCCCAACCATTTTCATCTGATTATCAAAAATCACAAAGAGGGCTTTGAACTCTCGCAGTATTTGGCTTTGCTTTCAGTGAGTTATGTCAGATACTTCAAAAAGCGCTATGAGGTGGAGGAAAAGGGCTTGCAGTTTTTTGAGCAGAGGTTTCATGCCAAAGAGCTTGTGGATGAGGAGTATCTCGCTACGGCGATCCATTATGTCACCCATAATGCTCATAAGCATGCTTTGATCTCCTCTAGGGAAGTTTGGCCTTATGCTAGCGATTGAAAAAAATCTCAAAATCTGGAAAGTATTTTGCGCTTGGATTGGGAATTTGAGTAGAAGGGTTTTTTCCCACCGGGGTGGTTTTTCCCACCCGGGTGGGGAGGAAGAGAGAGCTTTTTTAATAAAAAAAGGGCCCACTAACCAAGCACCAACACTTGATCTAATGGACATCCCTATCGTGATAACAACATCAGTATACTCAAAAAAAACTAAATTGCAAATCAAAATAGGGGAAATTATTTTAGCTATCCCACCCGGGTGACCTAGCACCCGGGTGGAAATAGGGATTGTTTCGGGATTCCTCGACTGCGCTCGGAATGACAATGGGAAGCTTTGCTTGCAAAAAACGAGGAAATCCATAGAGATAGACTATCAACTAAATCAGATTTTTTTTGCTTATTTATTTTTTGAACTTCATGCAACTCACTTTACTAGACTATCTCGCTGCTATCCAGACGGGAGATTTGACCCCAGCGATGGTCCTCAGCCATTATCAAAACAAAGCCAAAACTCAGAATTCAACTCTCAATGCGATTGTCAGCTTCAATGATGAATATGTGGCTCAGCATCAGGCAGATTTTGCTTCTAGAGCTTTGGCAGGAGCCCCTTTTCTGATCAAGGATAATATCTTATTAGCAGATCAAAAGATCTCTGCTGGCTCCAAAATCTTGCAGGGCTATCGTGCGAGCTATAGCGCAACGGTGATGGAAGAGCTAGAAAAGGCCGGTGCCTTGGCCATCGGAATCACAAATATGGATGAGTTTGGTGCGGGAGGGATTACAGAGAGCTCCATTTTTTGAGCGAGCAAAAATCCTCATTCCTTGCAGCACTCTCCGGGAGGAAGTTCGGGAGGATCTGCAGCTGCAGTAGCGGCAGATTTAGCACTTTTTGCATTAGGGACGGATACGGGTGGCAGTGTGAGGCAGCCAGCGGCACATTGTGGGATCGTGGGATTCAAGCCAAGCTATGGTGCGATTTCTCGTTATGGAGTGATCGCGATGGCTTCTTCATTCGATCAGGTAGGGATTCTGAGCAAAACGGTTGCTGATGTTCAGCTGATTTTTTCTCATTTAGCAAAATCTGATACTAGAGATGCGCAGTCTTATCCTCAGGCGGCAGCTCTTGGGACGCTCGATCCTTCTCCAAAAAAAGAAAAGTCTGACCTTCAAAAGCTTAAGATCCTGGTGCCTCAGGAGATTGTAGATCTAGAAATGGATGAGCATCTCCGTAAACGCTTTCTAGAAAGAGTGGATCAGCTTAGCGCTGCAGGATATCAGCTAGTGTTTGCTCCTGCGGGCTATTTTCCTGGACTGATCCGTAGCTATCAGATCCTGATGTCAGCAGAGTTGAGCAGCAATGTGGCTCGTTTTGATGGGATCCGCTATGGTTTACAAAAAAATACTCAGGATTTTGTATCTTTGGATGAATATTATAGTGCGATTAGAGCTGAAGGATTTGGCTTAGAGCTGAAAAAAAGGATACTCCTGGGGAGTTATGTCTTGGCTGCGGAGCAGTATGAGGAGTATTATCTGTCTGCTACTCAGGCTAGGCAGGCTTTGATCGCTCAGTTGGATCAGCTTTTCCAATCCTATGATCTGATTTTGACCCCAACAAGCTTGGCTCCTGCACCACTTTTGAAAACTGCTGTATGAGCAGAGCCGTCGCTAGATCCGATCGCAGAACTCTTACAAGACCAAGCAGATCTCTTTACCGTGCCAGCAAATTTGGCAGGATTGCCTGCGATTTCTCTCCCGATGGGAACGGTTGTTGCTGGAGAGGTTGACCTTCCTGTGGGACTACAGCTGATGGCTCCAAAATATCAGGATCAGCAACTCTTGGCCTTTGCGGCTGAGATCGCTCCTTTAGTTGCTCTCTAATGATTTTAGATGACTTTGACCTTGCTTCTCATTTTTGCTCTTTTTTTTGGCTTACTCTTTGGCTCTTTTGCCTCAGTCATCCTTTTGAGATGGAAAGAAGCTAAAAGCTGGTCAGAGGCGGGCTCGATCCTACGAGGGAGATCAGAATGCACTCACTGTCATCATCAGTTGGGGAGTTGGGATCTGATTCCCGTTGTTAGCTATCTCTGGAATAGGGGAAAATGCCGCTATTGTCAGCATCCGGTTTCTGGCTTTTATCTGTTTCTGGAGCTGAGCTCTGCAGTGATTTTCACGCTGGTGAGCGCCCTTAGCTTCTCTCAAGGGATAGCTTTGGTGATTTTTTGAGTGCTGAGTGCATGGGGAATTTGGCTACTTTTGATCTATGATGTTCGCTATTATGAGTTGCATCTGCCGATACTCATTTTTCTTATTTTGCTCCTGATCATCCCAGCGCTACAGCTAGGATTTACTGGGGCTAGCTGGTATTTTCTCGGGATTTGGAGTCTGGCTTTTGCGGGGATTTACCTCCTAGGAAGAGGGATGGTGCGATGGAAATATCAGCTCAAAGCTGAATGATTTGGGCTAGGAGATGTGATGGTGGCTCCTTATTTGGCGCTACTCTTGAGTTTCTTTTTCCCTCAGGCGGGGATGCAGGAGGTATTTTTGCTTTTGATGCTTTTCTTGGTGATAGCAGGGATTGTGGCCTTGCTCCATTATCTGATCCAGATCAAGGTTTTCAAATCTTATTCTTCAGATCTTGATCCAGAACTGGCTCCTCAAGCACTCCCCTTTCTCCCTGCGATGCTGGTAGCAGGACTTTTACTCATTATTTGGGGAGAAAAACTTTTGGCTCAGCTGATGATTTTTTAGGATCAATCTTGATAGTTTTTTAGTTTCTTGAGTATCGTAGCGATGCAGTGGTGGAATGATGTTAAAGAAGGTTTTGGCAAACTCGGATGGAGAGGAGGGGTTTTTGCGATTTTGGCGATCCTGAGCTATTTCAGTTTTTTTTATCTGCTTTTTATCCAGGAAAAGATTCTCTATTCGATCATTCCTTGGGCGCTCTTTTTTCTCCTACTTAGCTTCCTAGCAATCGATCTCAGAAAGCTCAAAAGAGTCTGAATGCTGGGATTTTCGGGTCTGGTTTTGTTGCTCTTTTTCTTTTTTGTGCCTCCTGGAGCATGGCAGCTCTTGGTGGTAGTGTTGTTGTCTTTATTGGCAGTATTGCTGACTTTAGCTACTCAGAGAGCTTATTTTGCCAAGGTGAGAAAGATCGATTGGTTAGAATATTTCACTCGCTGAGGAGGGACTTTTGCATTGCTTTCGACCTTGCTCTATGCTTTTGCTCTGATTGGTTTCAACAATACTTTCCCGCTCAGCTGTGATCAGATTTTCAAGTTTAATGATCGTGTGGTCCAGGCATCTTTGGCTCCGGTGGAGCAGACTGAGGCGATGAGTAAATCTTTGTTTCTCCAGATCAAGGGACTCTTTATCGCTCCTGAGGAAGAGCCAGATTTGTTAGCAGAGATTGAGGAGCTATTGCCAGTAGAGGAAATCGGACTGGCTTTGGGATGGGATGAGCTAGAAGGCAATCTTTTCCAAAAAATCAGTCAGTCTTTTACTCAGCTCAGCACGAGTCTGACCCATGAGGTCAAAACTACTCAGCGTGAGATCAATCTCAAAATCTGCAATTCTATCATCTCTCAGATCAAAAAAATTTATGAGCATTCCACTTTTCAGTTAGGGGTGATTCTCCTTTTGTATCTGCTCTTTATCGGAGTGGTGAGGATGTTGGTTTCGGTGATTGGCTATGTGGGCTATGCGTTCTTTTTGCTTTTGAAGCTGCTGGGAGCCTATCCTACACATAAAGTGATGCAAGAGGTGGAGGAGCTGAAGTAGG
>CAYTFB010000061.1:2350-4785 GCA_964437055.1 uncultured Candidatus Peribacteria bacterium | reverse complement strand
ATAGAACTCATTATTTTTTCCATAAACTTTAATAAATATTTTTTTATATATCTAAAAATTAATAGCAATTTTTTGCATAAATTCAAAAAAAAGATACAATTAGTATAAGCTAGTTTTGATAAGCAATCAAATAAAGAATACTGAAAAAGACTATCAGAAAATAAAAGTATTTTTATTACAGTAAAACAGAATGCAGCTTGCTTTTATCGATATTGAAGCATCTACCAAAAGAAAAAACAATATAAGAGAAGTGGGAGCTATTGATCACTCAAACAATTTTATATATCAATGAAAAAATCTCACTGAATTCAATAAAAAATTAGAAAAATTTGATTATCTCATTGGGCATAACATTTTAGATCATGATTTAAGAGAACTATCTAGAGTCAAGGAGATTTCTCTAGAGTTTTTTTCTAAATCAATGATAGATACTTTATGGCTTTCTTCTTTAATTTTTATAAAACAACCCTATCATAAATTAATTAAAGACTATAAAATAGATAAAACTAACAATCCTATTGAAGATGCAAAAATTTGTAAAAAACTGTTTGATGCTTGTATAGAAGAGTTTTCTAAAATAGATAGTGAGGTACAAAATATACTTTTTAATCTTTTAGCTGAGAGGGTTGAGTTTAAAGGATTTTTTCTTTATTATCAACATTTGAAGCAAGAAAATTTTCCTATTTTTGATCTAACAATATTAGAAGAAAAAATAAATTGATATCTTACAAATATTGTTCACTCTACCTTTGATCTATCAAAACATATCAAAGAAAATCCTCTAGAATTTGCCTATGTTTTTAGATTGCTAGAAATTAAAGAATCTGTAGATAAAGAATTTTCAGTATTACCAAAGTGGATTATTCATAGACTTCCAAAAACTTATAGCATCATCAATGAAATACTAAAACATAAAAAATATAACCTTCAAAGTGAACTAAAAAGATTTTTTGGCTATGATCAGTTTAGGACTTTTCAAACAGATAACTGAGAAATAATTTCTCAAGAAGAGGTTGTCAAAGAAACTCTGAGCTGAAAAAACATACTTACTGTATTTGCTACTGGAGGAGGAAAATCCTTAACTTTCCAGTTACCAGCTCTGATCAATGCAGACAAAACAAACTGCTTAACTCTGGTTATATCACCACTGCAGTCATTGATGAAAGATCAAATAGACAACCTAAATAACAAACATGATGTACAAAATGTGGGATTTTTAAATGGACTACTTAATCCCATAGAAAGGAAACAAGTAATAGAAAAAGTTGAATACTGAGGAATAGATATCCTCTATCTCTCCCCCGAGATGTTGAGAAGTCAAAACACGAAAAACATTCTTTCTGGTAGAATAATAGACAGAATCATTATCGATGAAGCACACTGTTTTAGTAAACGAGGGCATGACTTTAGAATTGATTATATGTTTATTGCTGATTTTATCAAAGAACTAAGAGTAGTTAATCCAAGCATCAAGGATATCAATATCTCTTGTTTCACAGCAACAGCAAAACATGAGGTTATAGAAGAGATAAAAAAATATTTTCATGATAATCTAGCAATACAGCTAGAAGAATTCAAATCTACAGTTAAAAGGGATAATCTAAGCTATCATGTCATAACAACACAAAACGAAGAAGACAAAAATCATCAATTTATTGATTTTATCAGAAAAAATGTGCTAGATACTTCTTGTATTGTCTTCGTTAGAACTACCTCAAAAGCACAAAAAATATCAGAAAGAATCAATCAAGAGTTTTGACCAGTTTCAAGACATTATCATGGTAAATTAGATAGTCAAGAAAAAAGAGAAATCCAAGATCAGTTTATGACAGGAGAAAAGAGAATCATCGTTGCAACAAATGCTTTTGGGATGGGTATTGATAAAGAAGATGTCAGATATGTTATTCACTATGAAATTCCTACTTCTATAGAAAACTATGTACAAGAAGCAGGAAGAGCAGGAAGAGATGGGAGAGCTGCAAAATGTATCATCTTTTATAATAAAGAAGATTTAGATAAAAATTTTCAACTAATTAAGTTAGGAGAAATTAAATCAAAAGAGATTAAGTCTTTACTTAGAGTATTGCAAGAGAATTTCAGAAAAAGCAATAATGAACAAATTTGTGTATGATCCAAAGAATTAGCATATAGAGCATGGCTCAATTATAATTACGAAAGACGAATAAATGATAAAGAGAACTTGGAAACAAAAATCAGGACAGCATTATATTTTCTAGAAAAACAACAATTTATCAAAAGATCTTTTAATAGAACAAGAGTTTTTGCTACCTCTAAAGGATTTAAATCTGTACATGAATGAATTATCCTGATTGATACAATAAGAGAATTTGATGATACTGAAAAACAACAAGCAAAAAAAATTCTCAAAGAGATTATTTCTGGTAGGATCATTAGAGTAGAAGATATCCCTGATA
>CAYTFB010000061.1:0-2250 GCA_964437055.1 uncultured Candidatus Peribacteria bacterium | reverse complement strand
AACAGCAGACTTGGAGATCAATTTACTCTAAAACACTATCAGGATTTACAAGATTTTTATAGCAAAAAGATAGAACAAGTACATATTATGTGAGAATATGTTATCAGAATAGCCAATAACAATCAACCAGAACAGTTTTTGATAGATTATTTCAGTTTAGATTATGCAGCATTTATCCACAAATATTTTAAAAACAGAAAGGGAGAAATCCAAAGACCGATGACTCTAGGACTATATAACAATTTGTTTTGAGAATTATCTGATGAGCAAAAAAACATTATTGAATCTTCTGGAAATTCTTTAATCATCGCAGGACCTGGAGCCGGGAAAACCAAAACGATTGTACATAAGGTTGTTTCTTTAATTTTAAAAGAATGAATTAGAAAAGAAGAATTTTTACTCCTCTCCTTTTCTAGATCAGCAAAACATGAAATAAAAAAAAGAGTAGTTCAACTATTGGGTAATGAAGGATACTATCTAGATATTCATACCTTCCATTCATTTGCCTTTAAAATTCTTTGAAGAGAAACCCACAAAGATGATACAGAAGGAATCATCAAAGAAGCCAATAAATATTTGAGAGAAAATGATATTTTTTTACCTTATTCTGTCATTGTTTTAGATGAATTTCAAGACATCAATGATGAGCAATATGAGTTGATAAAACTTACCAAAAAAAGATCTTCTGGATCAGAAGATACAAGAGTTATTGCAACAGGAGACGATGATCAAAATATCTATTGATTCCAAGGAGGAAATATCAAGTACATCAGAGATTTTAAAGAAGATTTTTCAGCTACTGAATATATTCTAACTACAAATTACAGATCCAATCAAAAGATCGTCGATCTCTCTAGTCAATTTATATCCCATGGGGAAAATAGAATAAAAGAGGGGAAAACACTGATATCATCTAAAGGAAACTCTTTACTTTCCGAAGCTGCATTGATCAAATCTATAAATTTCACACAAAACAACTACAGCCATCATTTAGATATCTATCTAAAAAAACTATTAACTGAGAAAACAGGGAATCATCAGATTGGAATACTCTCCTATACTAATGAAAAGGTTTTAGAAATAGGAAACCTGTTAAAAAAAGCAGGATATAAAAATTTTGAAATTTTGCTCAATCAAAGAGGATATAAGTTGGAGCAAACTCTAGAGTTTAAAAGATTTTTAGAACTGATTAAAGCTCTTGAAAATCGGGAAAATATTAGCAAGTCAGATATTCTTTCTTCCTATCAAAAAGTTGAAGATGCCTTTTGAATCAATAAAAACACAGAAAATTTAAAAATAGCAATCAATTGATTTTTTGAAACTCACAAAAAATTCTATAAAAAAGTTATCGAAGAGTATTTTGAAGGTATTGATGAGAATGATCTGACAAAGGAAGATACTAAAATAACAATATCGACTTTACATAAAGCCAAATGAAAAGAATTTGATAGTGTTATCTTACTTTTTGATGAAGATCGAAATCGAAATCAAGGTTGGGAGAATCAAATTAAACAAGATGAAACCAGAAGATTGATCTATGTTTGACTCACAAGAGCAAAAGAGAATCTAGTTGTTTTATGAAATACTCAACATAACAAGTATTTTGAACAATTGCACCATCTTTTTGAAAAAAAAGAAACCATCAACAATAAAACAAATGAAATAAAAACAAAAAAACAAATAGAATTGATTGCAGGACTTTCAGATATCCAACTGGGATATAATATTTTACCCTATGATCAAAGTAAAAATAACTTCATAAAAATTGAAGAAACTTTAGAAGTATATCAGAAACAAGTGGTATATAAGGGTAAGATAATACAGCAATTTTCCAAATCTTTTTACCAAAAATTACAAGAAAAATATCTCAACAAAGGATTTACTATCACTAAAGCTGAAGTATTTCAAAGGGTTGTACGACACAATAAAGATACCTGAATCGATAGTGTAGTATATCTCTTACTTTTGCAGCTTTCAAAAGAATAAAAAAAATTCTATACAAAATTCTTTTACTTCCCTCTAAAAAAAGAATGAGTTTTCCTACATTCTCAATAACTTATTTTCTATTGTATCATGATAAGGTAGAGAATTAGAACATTATTCAGCTTTCAAATTTATCCTAAAAGGATGATAGTTAGATTCTATAGGAAGTTGTTTTGAAGAATCTCTAAGAAAAGGTAAAATAAAAAAATCTGAATTTGTCGAAGTTCCACCAGGTCGATAATAGCTAGCATCTTTGTCTTTGAAACA
>CAYTFB010000060.1:0-4820 GCA_964437055.1 uncultured Candidatus Peribacteria bacterium | reverse complement strand
ACAGGAGCGAGCTGAGCAGGGAAAACCACCCTCATGTATAGTACACTCTATAGATTTTTGAATGAAAAGGAAAAATTTGTCCAAAGCTATATCAGACTCCAGCTCCTCAAAAAGGGACTCAGCTGGGAAGAAATCTTGGCAGCACCAGTGATGAGAGCAGAAGAGTATCAGCATTTTGAAAACATGGCGCTAGAGGAATTTTATCTAGATATCGGAGTCCAAGATATCAAAGGACACGAGCTGATCAAAAATACCATCTATGTAGACCAATCCAGTATTGGAAAAACCCCTAGGAGCTGTCCTGCTACCTTTATCAATGTTTTTGATAAAATCAGACTTCTCTATGCAGGGACCAGTGATGCAAAATATTTAGGATTTAATAATTCACATTTTAGTTTTAACTCCAATAAAGGAGCTTGTCCTGGCTGTAATGGATATGGTTATAAAAAAATTGAGCTCCAGTTTCTCCCTGATACCTATGTCCCCTGTGAACTCTGCCAGGGTAAAAGATATAAACCTGAAGTCCTCGCCATCAAATGGAAAGGAAAAAGCATCAGCGATATCCTGAGTATGTATGTAGATGAAGCTTATGTCTTTTTCAAAGAAATCGATAGTATCAGAGAAGAGCTCGAGCTATTAGTAGAGATCGGACTGGGATATCTCAAGATGGGACAGCCAGCTCATACGCTTTCTGGAGGAGAATCTCAGAGACTCAAACTCATCAAACATTTGCTCAAAGAATACAGAGGCAATACGGTCTATTTTCTCGATGAACCAACGGTAGGGCTCCACCCTGCTGATATCGAAAAACTCCTCAAAGTCCTCAAAAGATTTCTAGATAAGGGAGATACCATCCTCATGATCGAACATGATCAAGATATTTTACAGTTTGCAGATCATATTATCAGACTAGATCATGGGAATCTTGTAGATCCAGTAATAGTATCTAAATCTAAAAAGGAAGTGAAATCCATAGCCAAAAGCAAACCAGTAAAGGCTAAAAAAAGTAAATAAAAAATCTGATTTTTCATTTTTGTAAACTCACAAATAATGCCAAATCTCGATCTCATCATAGGAATAATTATTGGAATTATCATCACCGCTCTCCTGATGAAACTCTTTTTCCTCGGGAAAGAAAAAGAAATACGTCAAAGGTCTGTTCGTCAATCTCGCAGTAGCATCCTCGGAGAAGTGAGTGAAAAAATGCTTCCTCTCCTCCCAGATTTTCCCTATCATACCAAAGATTTAGTCTTCTTGGGGAAAGGGGTAGATTATCTGGTTTTTGATGGGCTCTCTCATGGAGAGTTGAGAGAAATCATTTTTTTGGAGATCAAAAGTGGACAATCTCAGCTCAATAAAAATGAAAGGATGATCAGAGATGTACTAGGGAGTAAAAAAGTAAGATATGAGCTGATGAGAATTGAGTATTAAAAAAGTATCCTTATTTAGGATACTTTTGATATCTTTTATAGATTATCGTTAGTCCCTTGGTTACACCAAATATAACACAGGCAACAACGATAACTACTGAAGTAAAGGGCAGTAAACTTCCAACCATATTGACATCACTTACTACCCATTGGAATAAACCAATAACAAAAATAATTGCTCCAATTATTCCAATTTTTTGGTATACTTCATTTCCATCTTTTAGGAGTATTTCATAGAAAAGTAATGTCCCTATCAGACTGAATACTCCTAATAGAGATAGTCCTAGAACTATCAATTGTGTCCTAAAGCTGGTTGTAGGGATACAAGTAATACCTAACAAAACCAAAGTTACTATAGAATAGATAAGTACTTCTTTTGTTTTCATTTAATTCTCCTTTCTTTTTATATTTTTTATATTTACAAGACAATATCCATATAACAAACAAAGTCAAGCAAAATAAATGATCTCAAAAAGAAAATAAGATTCTGAATCTCTTGTTTTTTCTCCTCATATCTCTACCATCATTGAAATAGTCATTTTAGCATTTAAGATCAAAAGATGGAAAACAAACATGATATTGGACTCATTGGCTTGGCAGTCATGGGAGCTAATCTTGCTAGAAATATTGCCAGTAAAAACTACTCCGTAGCCCTCTACAACAGGACCTACCAAAGGACTGAGGAACTCATAGCACAAAAACACTCTCCTCTCTTACAGGGATATGCAGATTTGAAAAGTTTTGTAGCAAGCATCCAGAGACCGAGAAAAATCATCATCATGGTCCAGGCAGGGAATCCAGTAGATCAAGTCATCGCAGAACTGACTCCTCTCTTGGATCCTGAGGATCTCATCATCGACTGTGGAAATACCCGATACAAAGATACCCAGAGGAGAAGTGCAATGATTGCAACATCAGGGATTAGTTTTATCGGATGTGGAGTCTCTGGAGGAGAAGAAGGAGCACTCTATGGTCCTAGTCTCATGCCTGGAGGCGAACTCGAAGACTATCAAAAAGTACAAGAAATCTTGGAGTCCATCGCTGCTCAGGATTTTAGTGGAGGGAAATGTGTCAGCCATATCGGAACCGATGGAGCGGGGCATTATGTCAAAATGCTCCATAATGGGATCGAACATGCAATCATGCAGATGATGGCAGAATCCTATGATCTCCTGAGGAAAGTTTACCAGCTACCAGCTCCTGAGATTGCAGAGATTTTTGGCAGCTACAATCAAGGAAGACTAGATTCCTATCTCTTTGAGATCGCAGAAAAGATGCTCAAGAGAGCAGATGAGTTTAATCCTGAGAGATCATTGGTAGATTATATTTTGGATATCGCAGGAGCCAAAGGAACTGGACTACGAAGTTCCACAGAAGGGCTAGAAAGAGCTAGTGGAGTAGAAAGTATCATTGCAGCCACTCAAGCGAGAAACATTTCAGGACACAAAGATCTCAGAGTCAGGCTCGATGCACACTATCAGCTGAGAACAGATCTAATAGGAGAGATTCCTCCACTAGAAAACCTGATCCCTCAGCTCGAAGAGACGCTCTATGCAGGGATGCTCCTCAGCTATGCTCAGGGACTCCATCTCATCCAGCAAGCTGCAACTGCAGAAGGACGAGAGATCAATATGGCAGAAATCACTAGAATTTGGCAAGGAGGATGTATCATCAGAGCAAAGATTTTGGAGTTTTTGACGCAAGTATATGCTCAGGATACACAGGTAGAAAATATCCTAGAACTGGATGCCATCAGAGACCAGCTCAAAGCGAGCCTACCTCATTATCAAAAGGTACTGACTCTTGCTCTCCAGCAAGGGGTGGCTACTCCGAGTCTCTCGAGTGGACTCAACTATCTTTATGCCATCAGCAATGCAAACTCTAGCGCCAATTTTATCCAAGGACTGAGAGACTATTTCTGAGCTCATGGTTATCGTAGGATCGATAGAGCTGGAGATTTTCATACCCAGTGGATGGAAAGCTAGTAATCCTGATGAAATAGTATAAGATCAAACAAGATAAATAAATAAGATCAACAAGCAGTAAAAAATCAGAATTCTTTATTTTTAGCTATTTTTATAGATAAGGTATGCAAAGTATTATCATCGTCTTTTGAGCGACGGGAGATCTCGCAAAGAGAAAACTTTTCCCAGCACTCTATCAAATCCATCGCAATGGAACCCAAGATCTAGATATCATCGCCGTAGGGAGAAGAGAGTTTGACCATCAGCAGATGAGAGAGTATATCTCCCAAGAGACCAAAGAATTTATCCATCAAAAGTCTGATTTCTCAGATTTTTTGGAAAAGGTGCACTATAGTCAGCTAGAGTTTTCCAAAAGTGAAAACTATCGAGACCTTGCCAAACAGATCAAAGAGATCAAAAAGGCGGAGAGTCAGATCATCATCTATCTCTCTATCGCACCAGAATATTTTGGAGCATTTATCGATCATGCTTCTTATCTAGACCTGGATCCTCAGACCAAAATCGTCTTTGAAAAACCTTTTGGGGTAGATCTACAAACGGCACAAGAGCTCAATAATAAGATTATGTCCGTATTTGATGAGAAACAAATCTATAGAATCGATCACTATGTCGGCAAAGAAGCCATCCAAAATATCTTGGCATTTCGCTTTGCCAATAGCATTTTTGAGCCGATCTGGAATAATCACTATATCGACAATATCCAGATCACCGCTAGTGAAAGTATTGGGATCGAGACGAGGGGCCCTTATTATGAAAGCTCTGGAGCACTCAGAGATATGATGCAAAATCATCTCTTTCAAGTGATGGCGCTCATCGGAATGGAAGCTCCAGCTCAGCTGGATGCACTCAGTATCCAGAGAGAAAAGACCAAAGTCATGCAATCAGTCAAAGCTTTTAGTAACTTTGATGAGGAGGTGATCTTTGGGCAATATGAGGGCTATCTCCAGGAGCCAGGAGTCGCTCCAGACTCTCGCACCGAGACTTTTGTAGCACTCAAACTTCAGATCGATAATTGGAGGATGTCAGGAGTCCCGATCTATCTCAAAACAGGGAAAGCATTGGATCAAAAGATCACGCAAGTGGTAATTGAGTTTAAATCCATCCCTCATATCCTCTATCAAAAAAATCAAACAGTAGAAAAAAACAGAATTATTTTGGAAGTGCAACCGGATGAAAGCATTCATATCCATTTTAATATCAAAGAAAATGGAGTATCTCACAAAGTCAAAAGTATCAAATCCAAATTTGAAAAATGTGAAAACTCCAAAGAAGCCTATGAAAAATTGCTAGAAGATGTCATCCTCGGAGACAAAACCCTCTTTACTTCTTTTGAGTTTCTCCAGGCATCCTGGGAAATTGTAGATGAACTCATCCACTGTAAAAATAACTGTCCTCTCATCCACCG
>CAYTFB010000059.1:2862-4886 GCA_964437055.1 uncultured Candidatus Peribacteria bacterium | reverse complement strand
TCCAAGATAATCAGCTGACTACTTCCAAAGATACTATTTTGGATCATCCCATAGAGACTTTGTTCTGCTGCTTGCTGGTTCCCTGAGAAGAGGTTGTTATAAATACTCAGATATTGTACCAATACTAGTCTCTCATCTTGATCTAGTTCCTCAATAGCTTCTATAGCAGCTGGATCTTCTGTCACAATTCCATTAAAAATCTGAAGGAGTTTGAAGCTATCTACCTTTTTCCCCAAGACATTTGCAATATCATCCAGTCCTTCTCCTGTCTGGATCCTAGTTTGAAAAATGTGAATGATCGGTGCAATTACTTGATCATATTCTTCTCCAAAGTATTTTGCTACTGCGATTTTTGCCTTGAGGGTATCGAGTTCTGCTGTAGTGAGATCTCAGAAGATACTTCTCCAATCCTGATCTCAGAGTGTAAAGGCATATTTTGCCCCTAGATTATTACTATAAAAGAGCTCTAAATAGCCATGATTGTACAGCTGAATAAGCATGCTAATCGCCCCTTCGGTCTGGATTTTTTGCCCACTAGGATCCAGTTTTCAGAAAAATCTATGAAAGAGAGATTCATTTCCCTCTCCCAGTCCTACTGTACCAATGTTGGGATCGATCACGATATATTTTACCTTTTCTTGCTGGAGTCTTTGATAGGATTTACAGCTATCAAAATCTGAAACCTGTTCCCAAAATCGGGTCAGCATCCCATCTAGTTTGAGATTCCACTGATTTTTGAGGAAGTATTGGAGATAGGTCCCTGCGATGAGTACTCCCTCCTCATTTGCTCTATCTGCTACTTCTTGGACGAAAGGAAGGTAGGCTCTAAACTGGAGATCAAGTACATCAGATGCTTTGTAGTGTCCAGTTTTTTCTAAAGTTTGAAGTTCTTCATTGATAATCATCTTGGTTCCTACATTGCTTTTGTACCACTCAAAAGGACCTCCTACAGTTTGTGATGCAATTCTTGCTCCATTGAGGAAAAGCTGTACAAAAAAGATGATTCCAAGCAATCCCACAAAAATCAGTTCTGAAATCTGAATAAGTTCTGATTTTTCTTTTACTTCTTCTTGGTCAAAGAGAATTACAATACTCAAAATCGTCCAAATGATCAGTCCTAGTCCATATCGCACGATTCCTCCTCAGATAATCCATCGTAATACCCATCAGATTATCGTAGCTCCGATGAGGGTTATTTGTTTCAAATCTCTCTGACAGAGCGTATAAATAAATCCTCCTAGCATCAAAATAAAGATAAAAATCCAGACAAAGCCAATATCGGTATAATAACTACTCAGGTTTTGAAGTGATCGATTGAATACCACATTGAGTGGTACGATATATCTATAAGGGAGCGCCACAGAGGATTGAGAACTATAAATACTATGTGCTTGATAGTATTGTCTGAGTGCTACGATACTGTCTCTCATAATCGCTGGATCTGGATTTTCTCCCAAATTTTGCTTACTTTCTCGATAGTTGAGTCCAGTCTCCAAAAGGAGGAATCCTTCTCAGGAAAGGTTTTTGAAATCATTCTCATAAAGATTTTTGAGGGTTTTGTAGTCAAAATTATTGATGGCTTCTTGGTTTTTGCAGAGGAGTTTGGCTTCGGTATTGAGTCCATAACAATTATCTTTCCCAGGAAAGAGGAGTGCGAGGAGATTACCTCCGACTCCAGTTTTTTTAAATTCTCTCCATCCATATCCTACATATCTTCCTACATCTTCATTCATTGCATTTCATGGAGCTTGTTGCATGCTCGCTTGGAGTTCTGCTGGAGAATAGTCCAACTGTTGGCAGCTAGCTAGATCGATTTGAGTGCTTTCATCCTCAATACTTTCTAAAGCAAGAAGATCAATGCTATTTTGCTCTTCTCCTATAGTCATGAGATCTTCTTCATTTTCACTATTTTGTGCCCAGAGGAGAGGAGTATTGGTTTTTTTAGTTTCTTTTTTTTGTCCTTTTTCAGAGGATTGATCCGCCAAAAGAGTAGATTTTACCCAAACTTTGATATCAAGATTTCA
>CAYTFB010000059.1:0-2762 GCA_964437055.1 uncultured Candidatus Peribacteria bacterium | reverse complement strand
AGGATTGATCCGCCAAAAGAGTAGATTTTACCCAAACTTTGATATCAAGATTTCATTGAGTGAGTTGATTGATCCCTACCCAAGGACCTTTGAAAACAAAAAGTCCCACAATCATTACGATTCCCCAGGCAAGGATTATCTTGCTAGCTTTTGCTAGATCAGATTTTGCTTGTTTGATTTTTAAGATTATTCCAATAATCGCAATAATGGTTCCTAGGAGGATGATGATTTTCCCAGCACTAGCAGAGAGAAAGGTTGCTGTAAAGAGAGGTTGCAAGATCCCCATTGTTCCTAGAGCCGTGATTCCGATCCCTAGAGCAGTGATGGTATTGACCCAAAGCCCCACCAAAACCAATCCAAAGACTACCACATCGATAAAGGCAGTCGGTTTAGCCATCGTCGCAAAGGAAAAAAATAATCCAGAAATGATGAGATAGGGAAGCATTTCTTTGGAGATAACAGGATCTTTATTGAGTTTTCTTACACCTTGTTGTTTTTTATCTTTGAGTACTTCCTTTATTTCCTGGTTTGCAAGTGGTTGGGTAGTAGTGTTTTCTTGATATTTTTGGATAAAGAGGAGTCCTGCAAAGATTGCTAGTAGAGTTAGTGTGAGTACTCCCAAATCTGTTTTATTGTCTACAAAAACGAGGAAAGCTCCCATCCCACTTGTGAGCCAAAGCAAAAGGAGACTCCATCCCAAAAGAAGTCCTTTGTGAGAATTAGCTTTCCTTTTTGGATTGAAAATCTTGATCACTTGCTGGATGATTACGATTCCTAAAATCAGTACCAAAATTCCACTCAAAAAATTCATGGTAGTCCCTAAAGTATCAGGAGCGATTCCGATAGTTTCTCCCAAAGGTACTCCCAGTGCAAAGAAAAAGGTGATAAAGCTATGCCAGAGATAAGGCATCCCTGCAGCAGGACCTTGGTTTCCTCGGAGAATCCCTCCATGTTCAGCAATAATTTTTGGGATATACATATATTCATGATTGGCATCCCATGCCGTAGGATAAGGGATATAAGCATGATTGAATCCAAAATAGAAATAACCGATTGAAACTAACGCTAGTATGATAATAATTCGGAATTGAGGATTTTTGGACCATTGATAAAGAGAAATCTGATTGAGTTGATGATTGAGATAGTCCCAATAGGGAGTGAGGAGTTTTTTTGATTTCCAGAGAAAAAATCAGCTAGCCAAAAGGAGGATCCACATAATTGGCCAATAAATCAGCTGAGTAGCCATCAAAATTTGCATCCCAATCAAAAAAACTACCAATCCGATCCCAAAACTTAAAATCACTTGGGTTCCATGTATTTCAGTATTTTTGTTCCATTTTTTACTAATGAGAGCTCAGAGGAGCAAAAATCCTCCTAAAGTAATCACTGCGATCAAAAAAGTGAGAGCAAAATTGAAGAAAAGATTGGCTGCAGCGAGAAAATTGATCAGTCCTCCAGTGATCCAGGCATGCAAAACTCCAAAAATTCCTAGACCAAATCCTAGATAGAGGAGACTTTTCCCTAGGGTCTTTTTCTCAGCCAAAAGGAGATAGCCCAGTGGAATTGTAGCACTGACTCCAGATACAATAAGTAACCAGAGATTATCCCAATTTCTTATCATTTCTTCATAGTAGCTATGATCAGAAAGAAATCCCTGAAAAATTTCTCGTCCAAAGAGTAAAAATACTAGGGTTAGACCAATCCAAAGAAAAGCTTTTTTCATCAAAACAAGAAAAAAATAAAGAGTTAGGGTTTTTATAGAGATTCAAAGTGTTTTTTCAATTGAAAAAAAGACCTTAAACTGTAGAGTGGAGAAAGCTATTTTTATTTTTTTGAGATCAAAGTTTTGAAACTCTGAATCCAAACCCAACAGTTGCAGCAACTCATCCAAACATTTCCCGATCCTAGTCAGTTTTCTCTGGAGGAAATTAATAAATATTATCAGCTTTTTGTAGATGTGATTACAGATCATAATCATCGTTATTATGTGGATGCAAAGCCCATTATTTCAGATCTGGAATACGATCAGCTCTTTGATTATCTCAAAAAAATAGAAGAATATTTTCCGAGTTTGGTTTCTAGTGTCTCTCCTACTCAGGCCTTACTCGCGCAGTTATCAGAAGGATTTCAAAAAGCAAACCATCGTGTCCCCCTTCTTTCTCTAGAAAATTCTTACAATGCCACAGATCTCCTTGCTCGAGGAGAGAGAATTGATAAATTGATCCACAAATCAGATTTTTTATTACCTCATTTCCTCGTTGAGCCAAAGTTTGATGGAATCAGTGTGGAATTGATCTATCGTCAGGGAATGTTTGTCCAAGCAATTACTAGAGGAGATGGGATGATCGGAGAAGATATCACCAAAAATGTCAGACAAATCTCCACCCTTCCACTCAATATAGGATATTTAGATCCTCTTCATCTCAAAGCAGAAATTATGCTGGCCAAATCTCAGCTAGCTCAGATCAATGCAGAGAGAATCATGAAAGGAGAGTCAGAATTTGCCAATACTAGAAATGCTGCAGCAGGGACAATCAAACTTTTGGACCCTCAAGAGGTCAAAAAGAGAAAACTTTCTATCTTTGTTTATGAGATTTTATATACCAATACTACTGTAGATCTTGATCTCAAAACTTTAGGTTTCCCAGTGATTGACCTTCCTGTGGAGTTTGCTCTTGTAGAAACGATTGAACAGGTTGTAGAAGTTTGTCAGTCTCAAAGTTTACAAGCATTTTTGCATCAGCAGGATGTGAGTTTTGATG
>CAYTFB010000058.1:302-4973 GCA_964437055.1 uncultured Candidatus Peribacteria bacterium | reverse complement strand
CAAAAAATCTGATTACTATGTAGGCAACCTCGACTCTATCGTAGAAAAGACCAATATCAAGTAAAGATAAAAAAAGGATATTGATATTTCTCCCAAAATCAATGGAGATATTTTTGAAATATAATCCGTATTTTAAATGATTTTCTTCTAAAATAAAAAAAAAGAAGCGTGCTTCAACCTTTACTTGATACCTAGTGGGAGCCAGGTAGTCCAGAAAGAGACTTTTGACTAATAGTGTGGTTTTTTTGATCAAAGTTTCTAAGTTTTGATCTGCCTCATCCACAGGCAAACCTGTGCATAGTGATAAAGCAAACAACTCATAGCTTGCCAATAGCAGTGAGCATCATCAGTAAAGATAAGGCTATACTATTATTAAATCAATAATGAGAGCTACCAAACTCTACAAAGTATCGATCAACAAATCTATCAGCTTCAATAGTTCCAAAAGAGCAGTCAAAAATCCAAACTCAATCTGAGAATACCTTGAGTGAAAATAACTAAGAACAAGATTATTGGTAGAATATCTTGTATAAGATACTTTCAAGTAGTTCAAACTCAGTTGAGAATACATCAACCTGCTGATGAGAAATAGGCAGTTATCTCTATTTCCAGCTTGAGTGATCTACTATGAGATCGAGCTCAAACACTCAGCTCAAAAGCTTATTTAGAGAGTAAATAGAGGATCAACTCTATCTAGCTTTGCTCTGATGAGGATTCATCCTAGCATCCAGAGTAGTTATGGGATTAACCACACTTGCTCATCTCAGATAAATAAGTTTGCTTTTGGTAGGGTACTATTGCACCTATTAGTAGTAAAGAACAACATCTTCTTTTTTTATCACAGCAAGGAATTTGTTTCGCTTCTTTACTATGACGATATAAGTATAGTCAGAAAAAAATAAAAAGCAAATTTTTGAAGACTTTTTTACATCAATTTTTAACAAGGTTAGAACTAGCTTTTCTGTGATAGCAAAAAAGAAAATCAGACTTTTTTATGATTTTTTTATTTTTTTAATAATATTTTTTGCTATTTTTTAGATCAAAAAAGAAAAATAGACAATAAAACATTTCAAATTGAAATGAGTGATAAAAAAACTAAGCTAGGAGATGAATGTATTTTACTCTCTGAATCACCATAATGCCAGAAACAGCACTGATTATCATTGGTTTCCAGAATGCTAGAAATGACAAAAAATCTGATTACTATGTAGGCAACCTCGACTCTATCGTAGAAAAGACCAATATCAAGTAAAGATAAAAAAAGGATATTGATATTTCTCCCAAAATCAATGGAGATATTTTTGAAATATAATCCGTATTTTAAATGATTTTCTTCTAAAATAAAAAAAAAGAAGCGTGCTTCAACCTTTACTTGATACCTAGTGGGAGCCAGGTAGTCCAGAAAGAGACTTTTGACTAATAGTGTGGTTTTTTTGATCAAAGTTTCTAAGTTTTGATCTGCCTCATCCACAGGCAAACCTGTGCATAGTGATAAAGCAAACAACTCATAGCTTGCCAATAGCAGTGAGCATCATCAGTAAAGATAAGGCTATACTATTATTAAATCAATAATGAGAGCTACCAAACTCTACAAAGTATCGATCAACAAATCTATCAGCTTCAATAGTTCCAAAAGAGCAGTCAAAAATCCAAACTCAATCTGAGAATACCTTGAGTGAAAATAACTAAGAACAAGATTATTGGTAGAATATCTTGTATAAGATACTTTCAAGTAGTTCAAACTCAGTTGAGAATACATCAACCTGCTGATGAGAAATAGGCAGTTATCTCTATTTCCAGCTTGAGTGATCTACTATGAGATCGAGCTCAAACACTCAGCTCAAAAGCTTATTTAGAGAGTAAATAGAGGATCAACTCTATCTAGCTTTGCTCTGATGAGGATTCATCCTAGCATCCAGAGTAGTTATGGGATTAACCACACTTGCTCATCTCAGATAAATAAGTTTGCTTTTGGTAGGGTACTATTGCACCTATTAGTAGTAAAGAACAACATCTTCTTTTTTTATCACAGCAAGGAATTTGTTTCGCTTCTTTACTATGACGATATAAGTATAGTCAGAAAAAAATAAAAAGCAAATTTTTGAAGACTTTTTTACATCAATTTTTAACAAGGTTAGAACTAGCTTTTCTGTGATAGCAAAAAAGAAAATCAGACTTTTTTATGATTTTTTTATTTTTTTAATAATATTTTTTGCTATTTTTTAGATCAAAAAAGAAAAATAGACAATAAAACATTTCAAATTGAAATGAGTGATAAAAAAACTAAGCTAGGAGATGAATGTATTTTACTCTCTGAATCACCATAATGCCAGAAACAGCACTGATTATCATTGGTTTCCAGAATGCTAGAAATGACAAAAAATCTGATTACTATGTAGGCAACCTCGACTCTATCGTAGAAAAGACCAATTATCTGATCGCCTATGCTAGGGAAATGAATTATAAAATTATCTTTATCAGACATATTGAGTCAGAAGGAGATTTTGCTCTAGGAAATCCCAACTCAGAAATGATCCCAGAATTGGCCTTTGATAAGAAACTCGATACCGAGATCCTCAAATACAAAATTAGTAGCTTTTACAATACCAAACTAGAATCAGAATTACATGGAATTGAAAATGTGGTAGTCTGCGGAGCATTGAGCAATCTTTGTGTGAGAATGTTTGTAGAAGAAGCTTACGATAGAGACTTTAGAATTGCATTGCTAGATGATCTGACTGTAGCTTATAGCCAAGACATCCATGATGAGACACTAGAAGATCTCTATGCCACGAGAGCAGGAATCAGTGTCCTACCTTTAGCAAAATTTGTAGAATAATTTTTTATCTTATTAATCCCTTTAAAAGATGGAAGGAGCAAAACTTGTGAGTAATCTCATCGAAAAACATCAACCCAAAAATATCCTAGATCTAGGAGCAGGGAAGGGTTATTTTAGTATTTTGGCAGCGAGCTATGGAGCACAGGTAGATGCGGTGGAGGATACTAGACTCAGAAATGTTTATCCAGACTATCTCAAAGAACATCCCAATGTGACTTTTTATGATTCTCCTTTAGATCAATTCAAAATCACCAAAAAATATGATCTCATCATTGCCAAGCATATTGTAATGTATATGAAAAAGGAATTTGTGCTCTGAGAGTTTTTGCCCAATATTTACGAACACCTCAATAGAGGAGGTTTTGTATTTATCACCTATCATCATACTGATTCCTATCTTATGAAAGAAAAACCTGCTTCTGTCGGCTATAGTCTCAATGAGTTTAAATCACTGAGAGGGAATTTTTCTGTCAAAGATTTTGGAGATTACACCAATCCAGCCCCTGGATTCAACCAAGAATACAAAATAGGTTATGTCGTCCTCCAAAAACAATAAAAGTCTGATTTTTCTATTTTTTTAGTTTACTATTTTGATGATTTTATGCTTCTAGACACGGTAGCACAACATTCTGAGGAGAAAAAAAAATATCTCCGTGATCTCTGGGAAAAAATATTACACGATTTGGTACAAAAAACCAGTTACCAGAGGATTTTAGCATTTCTCTGAAGAGCTGGAATTATCGAAATAGATGAACAAAATAAATTAGTCTATCTAGGAGTACCAAATGCCTTTGCTTTAAGCCAGGTAAAAAGTAGTTTTCAAAAACCCATCAATCAAGCAATCAAAGAGCTTTACGACCCTGAATACAAACTACATCTCGTAGAATATCCTCCTTTTGCTAATGGAGATACTGATTTTTTATTGGATCTTCCTCAGGTACTCAATGTCAAAGAAAAAAAAATATCTTCCAAAGCAGCGAGTAATCCTATTACTCCTACGATAGCTAAACAATTGAAAGAATATTTTGGGATTATTTTTGATCCTCGTTATCTTTTTGATACTTTTATTGCTGGATCGGCAAATGAACTTGCCTTTGCTGCAGCTCACTCTGTAGCACAAAATCCTGGAGGAAAAGAAAAAAATCCTTTATTTTTTTATGGAAATGTGGGGTTAGGGAAAACTCACCTCATGCAGGCAATTGGTAATCATATTATCCAAAATCATCCTGAAAAAGTAGTAGTATATTTACCTACTTCCAGACTGATCGATGAAATTGTCGAAGCGATCATGAAAAATAGACTTTCAACTTTATTGAGAAGATTTGATGAGGTGGATGTTTTGTTGTTGGATGATATTCAGTTTTTAAAAGGTAAAGAAAAAACTCAAGAGATTTTTCATAATCTTTTCAATGAATTTATCAACAAAAACAAACAAATTGTCCTCACTTCAGATTGTCCACCGAGAGAATTAGGAGGGATAGAAGCCAGACTCATTACTAGATTTGGAAGTGGTTTGGTGGTAGATATCAAAAATCCTGATTTTGAAACGAGACTGGCTATTTTACAGTCCAAAGCAACTGCTCAATGACTCCAAATCGCTCCTGAATATCTTGCGATCATTGCAGAACATATTCAAAGTAACGTTAGAGAACTAGAAGGAAGTCTCAATAGTTTGAGAACCAAGAAAGATCTGCTGAAAAGAGAAATCACTGAGGCAGAGGTTCACAATACCTTACAAGATCTAGGATATGCAAGCACTCCAGAAGCCATTAGTATGGAATCTGCCATCCAACAAAATAAAAAAAGTCAGAAAAGTTTTGCTGCATTGGTGA
>CAYTFB010000058.1:0-292 GCA_964437055.1 uncultured Candidatus Peribacteria bacterium | reverse complement strand
AGGTAGAGCTTAAATCTGATAGTAGAAAAAAAGAAATCACGATAGCAAGACAAATGCTGATGTATCTAGCTAAAGAATATTTTGGTTGGACTTTAGAAAAGATTGGAGATTATTTTGGAGGGAAAAATCATGCTACTGCGATCTATGCAGTCAATAATATCAAAAAAAAACTCAAAACGGATCCTGATCTCAAACATGATTTTCTCGTCTTTAGTGATTGGATCAATCAATAAAAAAAAACCTCAATCAATCTGGATCAAGGTTTTCTTCTGATAATTACTTTAATCATTAC
>CAYTFB010000057.1:0-5151 GCA_964437055.1 uncultured Candidatus Peribacteria bacterium | reverse complement strand
CAAAAACTGACTGTCCATGCTCAATTTCATAGCCCCAAGGAGTCTGACAAGCATGCTCTGTAAGTAGTTCTGTTTTTGCTTGATCTGAAGACTGATAGAGGAGGAGAATATATTTCACCGCTCATTCTGGTAAATCACTTAGTTTTCCTGTGATGAGATATTCTAGTAAAATATTGACAAAAAGTGAACGATCTGCAATTTTATTCCAAACTCTAGGTGCAGCCAAAACTCCTCTCTGAGCTCAGTCTGAAATATTTACATAGCTAGAAACATTAGGAATATCTGAGAGATCAATATCAGGAGCTGATCCGTGTAATTTCTCTTCATTGAGATCAGCAAAATCTGCTTTATCTGTATTTCCTAAAATTTGAGATTGTTGAAGTCTCTCTCTGTAAACATCTAGATCATTTGGAGGTAAAAGAAAAGAAAAATCTGGCGAAGAGCCATGACTTCCATAAAGCAACATCTTGGAGAGAGAATAAGATTTTTTATCCACATCTCTAAAACTCCACTCCAATTCACCTATTGGTGCAGGGTTCCGATCTTTTCTGTAATTGGTATTGGAGTTTGGGGTAATATTTACCAAGATCGTAGCTCCAAAAAAAAGAATCACCGTATAAGCCAAAAATGCAAATAAATCAGGTTTATTTGAAGAAGGATTTTGCTGAGGAGCTAAAAAGTTTTTTTTAGATTGTTTTTTCTTTTTTGATTTTGATTGAGCGTTCATACTTTTAGATGCAAAAGAAAGAATAAAAAATATCGTTGTAAGTATTTTTCACAACTTCCCCAAAATACTCTCTCCAAGTATAACCGAAAAGGTCAAAAAAAGCAAAAAAATGAACAGAAAATAAAAAAAAGCAAGAATGCTTTTAAATAAAAAAAATAGTTTTTATATTAAACAATAATCCCACTTCAGAGACAAATTTCTCCATCATAAAGCACAAAAGTCTGACCAGGAGCTACTGCCCACTGCCTTTCTAGAAAAGAAATTTTCATCTGATCTCCCTCTGAATCTATAATACTACAAGCTACCGGAGGGTTCTGACGATAACGAATTTTTCCAGTGGGTGGAGCATCATTTGAATAGCTTTTTCAGATCCAGTGCCAATCTTTGAGCATCAACTCATCACTATAGAGTTCTTCAGCTTCTCTCTCTGAGACATAAACAATATTTTCTTTTACATCAATGCGATACACATAAGCTTTGAAATTGAGCCCTAGTCCATGTTTTTGTCCGATGGTGAAAAAATAAGCTCCCTCATGTTCTCCTACTATTTTTCCTTCTAATGTTTTGATTGGTCATTTTTTGATCGGTAATTGCTGTTGGAGAAAAGTTTTGATCGGAATATTTCAGATAAAACACAGACCTTGGGAATCTTTACGATCAGCGTTGGGAAGTCAGATTTTTTGAGCTAGATCTCTCACTGCAGCCTTATCCAATTCTCAGAGAGGAAACATTGCATGTTGTAATTGAAATTGACTAAGTCCTGCGAGGAAATAAGATTGATCTTTGTGATGATCTCTCCCACGCAAAAGTTGATAAAGTCAGTCCTCCCTGGAAAGAGATCAACTTTTAAAATTAGGAGGAAGAACCCTGGCATAATGTCCTGTCGCAATTTTATCAAACCCTAATTTGAGGGCCTGCTCCAAAAACAGATCGAATTTGATTAAAGAATTGCAAAGCACATCTGGATTTGGGGTCACCCCCCTCTGATATCCCTCATAAATATAATTGATAATCCTGTCTTGATATTCTGCCTGAAAATCAAAAGAAATTAATTTTATTCAAAGAAAATCTGCGACTTTAATCGCCTCTTCTGCATCTTGATAAGTCGTACAAATTGAGTCCTCAGAAGAGTAATTTCTCATAAATCCTCCTACCACTTCATATCCTTGTTCTTTGAGTAGATAAGCTGCTACTGCGGAATCTACCCCTCCTGACAATCCAATCAAAACTTTCATTCCTCTCTCAGAGCTAAAATTTTTAAAATCAAATTTATTCTAGAATAAATTCTTCAATAATATCCAAAGGAGCAATCAATGCACATTTTTCGTTTTCATAAACAAGATGATACTCTTTGCAAAAATTAATCACCGCATCATCAAAGGTACCTGATTGAAACCATACTTTTTTTAGTCCCATCGCCACGACTTGCTCCAAAACCAACAAACTAACCTTTGGATTGACCATAAAGAGAACCAAGTCAGGTTTTTTTTCTAGTTCGGAAATCGTATTAATACAAAGCTTTCCTCCAATCTCACTACAATTGGGATTGATAGGTGCAACAGTAAATCCTCATTTCTCCAAGCGAAAAAAAAGTCTATGAGCTAGACTTTCTGGGTTCTCTGAAGCTCCAATGAGAGCGATTTTTTTCATCAATCAATAAGCTCTTAAAAGATAAATACTACTCTGATTTATGCTATCACTTTGTCAATAATTCCATACGCTAGAGCATCTTGAGGACTCATCCATTTATTTCTTTCCATATCAGCCAAAGCAGTTTCATAATCTTTCCCGCTATGTTTTGCAATAATATTGGTTAGGATTTCTTTGACTTTAAGCATCTCTTCAGCTTCAATCTGGATATCAGTTGCCTGACCAGAAATTCCTCCTCCTGAAATCAGTGGTTGGTGGATCATAATCCTCGAATGGGGTAAAGCAAACCTTTTGCCTTTGGTCCCTCCTGCGAGAAGTAAAGATCCCATTGATGCAGCCAAACCGGTACAGATCGTCTGAATATCACATTTGAGGATTTGCATCGTATCATAAATTGCCAAACCAGAATACACTTCTCCACCTGGAGTGTTGATATACATGATGATATCTTTGTCTGGATCCTTTTTTTCTAGATAGAGCATCTGGGCGATAATGGTATTTACCATTGCACTATGTACCTGCTCTCCTACAAAAATAATCCTATCTTCTAAAAGTCTGGAGTAAATATCATAGGCTCTTTCTCCATTTTTGGTTTTTTCAATCACACTAGGAATTAAGGTCATGAATATGATAATAATAAGCTAAAAAATCTGATTTACTATAATTTTTCTGATTTCAAATACAATCAAAAAATCTCATCACTTCTATTAGTATAGTCAAAAAAAAATCAAAAGCAAACCTTAGCTTATTTATTTTAAGACAAACCAAAAAAGCTACTTCTTCCACCAAAAACTTACCTCATCTGCTCCATTATAGAGTTTTTTTTGCTTCCAAAGTTTAGAATCAATAAAACTAGTAAATTCAGAAAAAGATGAAATAATGCCTCCCATCAATCTCTGAGATTGAAATTGTTGAGCAATTTTTTGATATAAGGTTGAAAGATTTGCTACATTCAGTCTTTTTCCATAAGGAGGATTGCTGAGGACCCAAACTTTTTTTCCAGCTGCAATCGTATCCAATTCCAAGGTTTCAAAACTCCCCTGTTCAAACTGGATCATCTCCTCCACTCCTGCCTTGCTAGCATTTGCTTTGGTATATTCTAGCATCTGAGCATCTCGATCACGAGCAATCAAGTGATATGTTCCCTCAAATTGCTGAGCTTTGGCTTCATTTTTCAATGCTGTAAATAATGCTAGATCAAAATCTTTAAATGTTTCAAAATCAAAACTCCTCTGCAAACCTGGAGCGATATTTTTTGCGATCATCGCAGCTTCGATCAAGATCGTCCCCGATCCACAGAAAGGATCTAGTAATATTTCTTTAAATCTCCATCCTGAGAGCAAAACCAATCCTGCCGCCAAATTTTCTTTGAGTGGAGCTTCTCCTGCCTGAGTTCTCCATCCTCTTTCATGCAAACTCGCTCCAGAAGTATTAATCATTACCCTAACAAAATCATTTTCTAGATGAATCAAAACTGTTTTTTGTACACTCTCAGTATTTTTTACTGATTTTGGAGTAGAAGTATCTCCCAGAGATTTAATAATAGCCTTATGTGCAATAGATTGGATGGTTCTGGTGCTATGTAATTGGGATTTTTTACTCACTACCTCAATACTAATTTCTTCAGGAGAGAAAAAGTAATTTTTCCAATCTAGATGAAACACTAAATCAAAAAGCTGATCAAAAGTCCTGGCTCTCCCCTCTCAGAGCACTTGATAAACCTTATTTGCCACTCTGGATCGTAGATTGATCTGATACATCCCTCTTTGATCTGTCTCTACAAAAGTCCCTCTTTCCCAACTGTCTTTGGGCTGAAGTTGAAGCCTTTTGAGTTCATTACCTAGAATTGTACTGAGTCCCTGAGGACAACTAATCATCAATTTCATCTAATAGTCTGTGAAAGTAATAAAAATAGTGTAAAAAAACAGGTTTTTCTATTTGATTGCATCGAGTTTATCCTTGAGCTGTCTACAAAACTCAGGATCCTTACTCTTGGAGAAATCATGATCATTTGCTTTGGAATAATACCTCCCAAAGAGGATCAAGGTATGATGGAGATTGGCATAATTTCCCTCAAATTCTGCCTCCGTGATGATTTTGTCGGTTTGCTCTGGAGTATTAGTTTTTACCACTCCAAATCTATTGAGCACTCTATGGACATGCGTATCTACTCCTAAATAAGGAGCATCCTGAGTCACTGCTAAAAAAACTTTTGCCGTTTTGATTCCCACTCCAGGGAGCTTTTGTAACCCTGCTAGACTAGTAGGAATTTGTCCTTTATTTTCTAGCAAAATCTGACAAGTCTGATAGATATACTTGGCTTTGTTGTTGAAAAATGAGATAGAACTGATCATGGTTCTGATTTTTTCCAATCCTAGATCTACCCCATCCTGGGGAGTCTTGAGTATTTTAAAAAAATCCTGATTAATTTTATTGACCTGTTTGTCCGTAGACTGTGCAGACATTATGATTGCAATCAAAAGCTGAAACTCATTTTGATAATAGAGCTCAGTCTGAGCATCAGGGATCAAAGTGGATAATTCTTCTGCTAAAAGTCTGAGTTTTTTCTGAATTTGTTGCTTTTTTTTCATAAGAAGGGAATTGTTGAAAAAAAATTAAAATAAAGGACCCTGAGCTGGAATTTCTGTAGGATTTGCGGAAGAAGTAGCACTTTCTGTAGCTAAAGATAAATTGAAAAACTCTTGTACTGCCTTCCAACCCTCGACACATTGGATCCCGAGATCACGAGCTTTTTGTGCTTTGGAGCCAGCTTT
>CAYTFB010000056.1:0-5230 GCA_964437055.1 uncultured Candidatus Peribacteria bacterium | reverse complement strand
TTCCGCAGATCAAGGAATATCATTATCAGATTGAAGCTAAAAAGTTTAGTGGCTATGATCAAGGAATTTTGGTTTATCACAAAAAACAGTGGAAAATTATCAACTTCAAAAATTTAGGAAACAAGATGCAGATTGCTTATCTCAATAAACAATATCTAACTACTCCTAGCTTCCATACAGAGCAGCTTGAAAATATTTTGGCGATATTTCATGGATTTGATGAAGAGAGTGGAGAAAGCTATCATTTTTTGCCTTTCTTTTCCAAAAATTTAGATGATTTCCAAAAACTTCTTGATCAGACTTTTTGACTTTCTCTAGAGATTCAGAGATCTGCCCAAGCTACCAAAATTCACCATTTAGCAAAAAACTTTACTTTTCCTAGTGAGTTGGGAGATCAGTTGAGTATGCTATTTGCCTTGGTTCTCGTCTATGGGAAATGGGAAGAAAAATCCTGATCTTTGATGGCATTCAAAATCCAGTTTCCATTATTTGCTCAGCGAAATACCTTGAGAGAATCATTTGATCACTTGATAGTATCCTTGCAAGATCGAGGATTATTTATTCAGGTTGATTATCTGAGTTCTGAAAACAAAACGATTGCTCAGATTACGAGTAAAGATGTCGAATTACTCACGATTTTCGCAAAATGGATCAAAGAATTTACAAGTAGTGATTCCCCATCATTATCTGCAGCATTTGTAAATGAGAGAACCGAACAAATCAAATCACAGCTTATTGATTATATCAAAGAAGATCCTCAACTCGCAATTCCTGGGAAAGAAGAAGTCCTCGAGCAGCTCCAGCATCAGAGGATCAAATTTTTAACTTACTAATCAGCCACAAAATAGATGAAAACAATTACGATTGTGGATGGATCGGGTTATCTTTTTAGAGCATGGTATGCTTTCCCTGCGATGTACGATGATCTAGGGAGAAATCAAAATGTGATCTATGGATTTACCCGTATGATTCTCAAACTAATCTTTGAGGAGGAGTCAGAATATTTTTTGATCGCACGAGATTCTCCTATCAAAACTAAAAGGCATGAGAATTATCCTGAATACAAGGCCAATAGACAAGCATTAGAAGATGAATTTAAATATCAGATTCCTTTGGTCCAAGAACTGATCCAAGAGTTGGCAATCCCAAATCTTGTAGCCCCTGGCTATGAAGCAGACGATATTATTGCAACTTTGGTAGCAAATTATAAAGATAATCCAGAATACACGATCAAAGTATACAGTTCTGACAAGGATCTCAAACAATTTTTACAAGAGAATGTCCTGATCATCGATCCAATCAAAAATCAGATGACGAGAACGATTGATTTTCAAAAAGAATTTGGATTTGCTCCTCTTTCAATTGTAGATTATTTGGCATTAGTAGGGGATAGTGCAGACAATATCAAAGGAGTCCCTGGTATTGGACCCAAAAAAGCCTCTTTCTTGATTCAAAAATATGGAACGATGGAAAATATTTATACCCATTTGGCTGAAATCCCTCAGGATCTAAGGACCAAACTCCAGGTAGCGAGAGAGGAGGCCTTTTTCTCAAAAACCTTAGTTCAGCTGATGATGGTCCCAGAAATTATGGGCTTAGATTTAGAATATTTACAACTAAGCAGAGATTTGGATCATCGAGAGCATGTTTTGGTAGGGAAACAGCAGTTTCAAGGGATGAAAAAAATGATCCATGAATATCGTAAAAAACTCAGCGAACCTCAACAAATCTGACTGTTTGGATAGAGATTTTTTTACTAGAAAGTTGATAGATTTATATAAAAAATCTGAATCTCTTGACTTTATCTTTTGAAAATTTAGACTGAAATCAGTTTTTTTATCTTTATAAATCTAACAATGGCTAGCAAAAGTAAAGGACTAAAATGGACAATTATTATTGTTGTTGCTGTTTTTTTGGCAAGTACTCTTTTGATGACCCTCCCTTTTATGACCAAGACTCCTGGTGTAGGAGATGAACTATTACCAGTAAACCCTGAGTGGTTGCTTGAAGATTCTGAGGATGAAGTTTTGGATTTGGAAATAGAGGAGCTAGGAACTGAAGTGCATTTGGAAGAATGATCTGATCTTGAAGGTAGTGATATTATTGTAGAAGAAGTAGAGGTAGATGAATTGACTCAAGCAGAAGATTTAGAATCTCAAGAATTGGAACCAGTATTGACTGATGCAGAAGGATATCTCGTAGAAGAATTTTAAGTTTTTTTTATGCTAGAGCAATGAAAAAGCTGTTAGGATTTTTATTAATATTATTCCTTTTTGGAGGGATTTGGATTGGAGGGATTTGGATAGGATTTGCCAATAATATGGGGATTTCTATTGATACACAAAATCCTGTAGAGAGTAGTTTTGATATCAAAAAAGCTTTATGAATCAAAAAATGAGATACTTCTGAGACTAGAGTTTTTCCTTTTTTTCAAGATATTGTGCTCTGAGCCACGATGTTCATCGGGACGGTAGTGTCTATTGCTTTGATTGTATCTGGATTGATGTATGTATTCTCAAGTGTTGATAGTGGATTAAAAGCTAAAGCAAAAAAGGGAATTATCAATTCTATTATCGGACTGGTATTGGTTTCTAGTGCACTTTTGATTATTAGATTAGTACAGTTTCTTGCAATGGGAGGGAGTTAGAAAAATACCATATTTTAGTGACAATGATGTGATCAAAGGATTTATTCTTTTTTTATTATTTTGAGAAAGATGCAAGCAGCACAGCAAGAACAAATGATGACCATTATCTCCAATCTGGAGGCAACCAACAAAAAAATCCCTTATTTTTCAGAACTAGAGCAGCATCCAGTGTTTGGAGCAGTATTTAAAGATCTAGATCAAAGAGAAAAACAGCAGGTAGAGAAAATTATAGAAAACTATCTTTTACAAAAAGTAGAAGAAATAAAAAAAACCAAAGGTGGTCAGCTTTTTGCTCGTTTTGTAGAAAATGATTTACCAACATTCTGGGAGTTTAGGACTCTCAATGCACCAGAAAATAATGATCAGCAGAGATTCCAAGAGCTAGGAAAAATAGTAGAAGATGAACTGTTCAAGTTGGAAGGAATTTTGACAGAGAGAATGTTTAAACAAGAAAAGGGACTAGATAAGGTGATCGATGCATTTTATACGATTATCTATCTTTTTTTTCCAAGATTTTCTGAAATTGAATAAAACTAGCTTTCCGTAACTAGTTCTTACTTGATAGCTTATTAAGTATTTTAAATATTATTCTTTATGATGTTTGAGCCAATCTTTGGCTCTTTTTTCTGCTTGAGAGAGATCGTTGATAGCGGATCAAGTAGTATTGATCAGCATCTCTTGAGTACTAGTATATTGCATCATCGGATGCTCAGGATCTAGATAGTTAGCAAAAAGGGATTTGAGAATCTGAAATTTTTCTGCATCTGACTCCAAGATCATAATATCAGCAGCTTCTCCAGAAAATTTACTATGAGTTTTTTGATGCCATGCTTGATTGATCGGATGCTGTGGAGCCAATGATAGTACTGGAAGGGTTTGAAAACTCGCAAAACTTGAAGGAATTTCAATCTCATGATCACGATAGATTTGACTCATCGCAATCTCAAAACTTCCCTGATTTCCTCAGATTTCATGAATAATTGCCAGTTTTTTAAAAATAGGGATATGATCATCATTTCCAAAACCTTCTTCACTCAACACTAGTGCAGTATTGAAGGGATAAGATTTGATTTTATATTTTTCTCGGACTTTGTAGCCTTTTTTGAGGAATATTTTTTCAAAGGAAAAAATGATATCATAGAGATACTCCATCTGTACCTGATAAATCACGAGTTGTGGTCTGATTTTAAATTGGTTTTCTATCTTTTTGAGCTGAAATTCTAGATAATCTAAAAAAGGAATCTGATCTTTTCCCATCAAGGGCTTTTCGATGATCAGTTCAGCATTTAATGCGATCAAAATCTCTGTATCATCAGTAAAATGTTTCAAAATTTTCTTTTTACTTTCTGGATGATGTTCTGAGAAAAACTCGGATGCCAGCTCTTCCTCAAACAAATCTCCTTGGATTTCTAGATAGAGTTTTCCAGTAGTTTTGGACATACGATCTTGGATCTGAGCGATACTTTCTTGAAGATAATTCTCAGGATTAAAACTCTCTGCAACCATAGTTTCTATAAAAAATAAAGTTATTGATATTTCTATTAGCTTAAGTATAGGAAAAAAAAAGAACTTGTCAAAAAAGCACTACTTTTGGACTTGAAAAAACCTTTACAAAAACTAAAAATAGGTCAGAATTTTTCTATTTTATTTCTGTATGAGAACATTAGATGGAAAATTACCATCGTCCTTCTCGAGATGAATATTTTATGGAGGTGTGTAGAGCAATCGCCAAGAGAGCTACCTGTGATCGTGGGAGAAGTGGTTGTGTCATTGCTAGAGATCATCAGCTCCTCGTGACAGGGTATGTAGGCTCCCCCAAAGGATTGCCCCATTGTGATGAGGTAGGTCATCTATTTAAAACGGTGACTCATGATGATGGTCATCAGTCTCAACACTGTATGAGGACTGTTCATGCTGAGCAAAATGCGATCTGTCAGGCAGCCAAACTCGGAGTCGCACTCAAGGGAGCAACGCTCTATTGCAAGATGACACCTTGTAGAGCTTGTGCGATGATGATTATCAACTGTGGCATCACTCGCATCGTTTGTGAGAAAAAATACCATGCAGGTGCAGAGTCTGAGGCGATGTTTGCAGAAGCAGGGGTTGCATTAGATTTTTTCCATGATGAAGTCGAACAATACTAAATCTTTTATCTTTTATCACTTCCCAATTTATGAAACTTTCCGTCAATCCCGCACAAAGATATGCTAAAATGAGAGCCCATACCGCTACCCATCTCCTCCATGCTCAGCTCGGAGAGATTTTCCCTACGACCAAACAAGCAGGTTCGATGGTGGATACTGATCTTTTGAGATTTGATTTTTATGCTGAGAGGTTGCTCGATGAATTTGAGCTTGCAAAGATCGAAAAAAGGATCAATCAAATCATCTATCTCGCTGCTGAGGTAAATATTTCAGAAATGAGTATTGCAGATGCAGAAAAACTCTGAGCAAAAATGTTTTTTGAAGAAAAATATGGAGATCAGGTGCGTGTTATTCAAATCCTCAATCCATCACTCCCTCATGAATTTCAGCGTCCTGAGAATACAGCATATTTTGCGAGTCTGGGAGATCAGATTTCTAT
>CAYTFB010000055.1:0-5281 GCA_964437055.1 uncultured Candidatus Peribacteria bacterium | reverse complement strand
TAGGAAAACACAAAGAACTCAGTCTCAAAGAACTAGAATATGCCAAGGTTGAAAATCTCCAATTTTCAGAAAATCCTCAAATTGTCCTCTTTGATACTGTAGATGAAAAAAAGTTAGAACAATTAGCTGGGATTATCAAATGGGGTAAGCTACTGGCTGGAGAACTTGATGATTTTTTTGCAGAACAAGATCAAAAGATCATCCTTTGAGTTGCAGATAAGCAGTTGGGGATCAAACTCAAAAAAGAATATCAGCTCAAGAGATTTAAACAGGTAGATCTTTTCCGTACCGATTTGGATGTAAAAAATAAGGGGATTGAATTGATCAAAATTTGAAAAAGATGGGGAAGGGTGTTAGGATATCAGCAAATTTGGCTTTATGAATTGATTGATTTTGGGAAGCCGGGTCGTAGTATGCAGATGGGGATGATGCCCGCAAAGTTGACGCATCTTTTGCTCAATATTGCTCTTTCGCTTTCAGAATCACAAAACCCTGTGATTTATGATCCTTTTGTAGGGAGTGGGACGACTGGATTTTTGGCCAATTATTTTGAATTAGATTTTCTAGGTTCAGATATCAAACTTTGATTTGCAGAACAAAACCTTCCACGATGGGAAGCATCCAAACATTTCAAATCTGATCTGATTTTTTCTTTTTTTGAGCAGGATGCGACCAAAGTTTTGGACTCTAAAATTCAAACTCTCCTCCAAGGCAAACAAACTCTGATTGTCTCAGAAGGGTGGCTTGGACCCATTGTCAAAAGAAGTACTACAGCAACCCAGATCGCAGAATATCAAAGATGGGTAAAAAATATGTATCTTGACTGGATTACACAAGTATTTACTACTTTTGAGATTAGACCAGTGATGGTTTTTACGATTCCTTATTATTTAGGGCAAGAGAATTTTTTAGAAATTTCTTTGAAAGAAAAAGTACAAGAACTAGGAGGAGTTTTCTTTTCCTTAGATGAGCTGTATAAAAGGGATCAACATAAGGTTGCTAGAAAGGTGATTATTATTCGTTAATTTTTTTGTTCAATAATTAGATTATTGTTGATTTAATATTCTACTCTATGTATTTCTTCCAAGCTAGTAGTTCCAGCTATCACTTTTTTGATACCTTGATAATAGAGATTGAGGAATCCCTTTTTCTCTGCGATAGGAGCAATAGATTCTCCTTTAGTATTGGTAGTGATAGTATTTTTGATCTCAGGATCTACTTCCAAAATCTCTACAATAGCAGTCCTTCCCATATATCCAGTATGATTACAAATCTCACATCCCTTGGCTTTCAGGATTTTACCATGATAATTTTCTCCAAAATTCAGATCAACTTTTTGTGCATTTTGGATGGCTTGGGTGAGTTCTTGGTGCGTAGCTGGATCAGAATCGATCCATTCGCTACAGTGAGGACAGGTTTTACGTACAAGTCTCTGCCCGAGGAGAAGATGTAATGCTGGAGCTAGGAGATAGGGTTCTATTTCCATATTGATGAGTCTACTAACGGTCTCCGTCACAGAATTGGTATGAAGGGTAGTAAAAACAAGGTGCCCAGTCAATGAAGCATTGATCGCAATTTGGGCAGTTTCCTTGGTTCTCATCTCTCCAATGAGGATAATGTCAGGATCTTGCCTTAGGCTAGCTTTGAGCCCCTGTTCATAGTCATAACCTTTAGCAAAATTCATCTGAGATTGTTGGATCCCATCAATTTTGTATTCAATGGGATCTTCTAGAGTAATAATTTTTTTCTCCCCATCATTGAGCATTTTGAGGAGAGTGTAAAGGGTTGTAGTTTTTCCAGATCCTGTAGGTCCACTGATGATGATAATTCCAGTAGTTTTTTTGATATATTTTTCCAAAAGCATTACTTGATCCTGCTCCAATCCAATCTCAGCAAGCTCATCAATGGCTTTCGTCGCATCCAAAAATCTGATTACAATACTCTCTCTTTTGAGAGAAGGCATAAAGCTGACTCTGGCGTCGATTTGCTTGAGTTTACCTTTTCTATCGTTGCTCTCAAAGCTAAATCTTCCATCTTGAGGGAGCTGAGTGATATTGATTTTTACTCCAGAGATAAATTTAATTTTTTGAAGATATTTCCCAAATTCTGGATAGGAAAAGGTGGCAATAGATTGCAAAATTCCATCGATTCTGAGTCTGACCTCCATCCCTGATTCATTAGGCTGAAAATGCATATCTGAAGCCCCTGTTTGAAATCCCATCCTGATAAATTCCCCGATAAAGATTCCAGGATCTTTACTTTCTCTAGTTTGGAAAATCTCTTTCATAATACTGATGGCAACTCTTCCTTCTGCGCTTTTTTCGCTTTGTTCTCTTTGGATTTGGAGCTGTTGTTGCTGTTGCATCTGTTTATACCATTGTAGTCAGATTTCAAATCCTTCTTTAGTAGTATAAAAAACTTTGCTGCGATATCCCTTGTCTTCTAGTTTTTTGAGTAGTGCTCTGACTTTTTCTGTATAATTATTGGTAGTGAGGATGTTAAAAGTATTTCTTGCCTCTTTATTAAAAATCAAAATCTGATCTTGTTGGGCATCTGCCTCCTTGATCATCATCAAAATCTGAAAATCTACACTGAGATCAGCTATCTGTTCTGGATTGAGGATGTTTTGGATCAGGGTATTCATAGCTTAAATCTTTTTTTAGAGTTAAAGTCTCTCTAAGTATAAATAAAAAACAATATTTTGCAAAAAAAACAGCTTTTTTCTCTCGAGTTTAGCTGTTTCTTTGTTAAATTGTTATAGGATTATTCATAGAGGAGATAACCGTATTTTTTGATGATTTGTTCTCCTTGTTCTTTGATACTAGGATGGATTTTGGTTGATAAATCGAGGAGTCTATTGAGACTAGAATTGTGTTTCCCGCTTTTGAGGATTTCTTCTATAATAGTTCGATCCAGGTTTTTCCGATTTTTTTTCATTCGCTGTTTGATGAGTTCTTCACTATAGGTTTTTTGGAGGGGAGTAGGACTATAGAGACTTTCTAGGAGTGCAACTTCAGGCATTGCAATGCGGAAGGTGATTTGATTGATCTTTTTGCTCACCGTATAACGATAAAAAAGTGAAAATAGATTTTTATTCTTGTTGCTATAATTTTTTAACAAAGTTTGCTTGTCTAGAGCTATCGTTTCGTAGCCTTGTTTTTTCGGATTGATCAAAATAATCTCATCGGGAGTACGATAGTTCATAAGGTGGATTTCCAGTGCTTTGAGGCCTCAGATATAGTATTTATTGTCCAAAGATTCTTTGACATGTTCTTTGAGGATATTTCGATACCACTGTTCGATGACCTCGGATTCTTCAATTGTATCTTCAGGATTTTTGATATAAAAAAGATTTTTCCTGAGATTGAGGAGGTATCATCTATTTTTGAGATAATAGACGGTTTTGTACATTTTGGAGTCTTGATAGTCCTCATCGAGGATACTTTTGAGTTTGTTTTTGATGTTCGTGTTGGAAATGATTTTGCCCTGATTTTTGGACAAATACTTCACAATAATGTCAAAATATCACTTGTTCATTTGTATAGAGATAATGCTAAAATTCATCACAAAAAATTATGCCTATTCTGACAATAAAATCAAGTCAATCTTTCCATAAAAATTCTTTTGATTTTTCTATTGTATTGGAGGGAGGGAATCTTAAAAAGAGGGTCGTTGATATAAATTGTTCGGGAGAATTTTTGGAGAAAATATAGGCATTTATTTTGTTTATTTTTTTTATTATGTTTCAAGCGGCACTTCTTACTCCTTCAACTTTGAATACCAAGAGTGTGACTTCTGGTAATATCAAAGCTTCTTTTCTTCAGTGAGAAGAGGGTAATTATGAGGTGCTTTTGGAGGTGAATTCCAATAAAATGTTGATTGCTTTGGAGATGGTGATGGATCATATTCAAGAGTTTGAAATTTTGGCGATTAGAGGCTTTATTGAGCTTACAACAGATTTTATCACTACAATCAAAAAACTGATTGGGCATCTTTTTTATGCAGTAGAGTGGTAGAAATACTATATTTATAATTTTTTTAATTACTCCTGTAAATGTTTGCAGGAGTTTTTAAAATTTATTTTTTTATTTACGAGTCTGTTTCGAAATTTTTCGACAGGTCGGAATGACACACCATCACCTGGATGGAAATATAGCTTGATTCAGGATTCTTCGACTCTGTTTAGAATGGTAAGTTGTTAGTAAATGAATTAGGTTTATGTTTTCGATAATCAATTTTTTTTTTCAAATTTTATTCTTGCAAAGGATTCTCGACTTTATATACTCAAATCACTAATCAGGTTTTTTATTTAATTGAAATACTTAGGAAAAGATGGGAGAGGAATCAATGTTACAGAATATGGATCTTTTGGTTAAAGAATATGCAAAAAACCCTAAAGGATACTATCAATTGGAGAAGTACAATGCTTCTCAGCATGAAGGAAACTTTATCTGCTGAGATGATATTACGGTTTATTTAAATATTGAAAATAATCGTATCAAGGCATTTAGCTATGATGGAAATTGTAGTAGTGTTACTCTTGCAGCAGCAAGTTTTGTGGCTGAGATGATTCCAAATCAATCCCTAGATGAGGTTCTTCAACGAAATTATCAAACTTTAGTAGATCAAGGTTTCGTTGTTTCTCCTAGAAGGAGAAGAGCTGCAGTAATTTCTCTTTTATGAATTAGAAATGCTATTTATCAATATTGTAATGAAAAAAAACGTGCTACTTTTGAAGATTTATTGGATTAGTTAGTTGAAAAATTAACTAATCTATTAACAAGATAGTAGTTTTTTTACAATTTTTTGTTTAATAAAAAAACACAGGACCGGCAGGAATTGAACCCGCGACGCGGAGCTTTGGAGACTCCCGCTCTACCACTGAGCTACGGCCCTATGTTGTGTTTTAGTGTAATAGTGGATAAGCCTGGTTCTGTCGAGTGATGCTATTTATCTATAAGCAATAATTTTGCTTTCTTGCACTCCTTCATGATTTGAAGTAAGCTTGCGCCGGCTACGGTTTACCCCTCATCTAGCTATCTGCCGAGATTGAGTATGAGTAAGCAAATCAAGTTTGCTATCTCAATGTTTCACCTTTCTCCCAAGATTGGGATAGTTTGATCTCTGTGGCACTTTCGTTTGCCCCCGGAGGAGATCCAGCATCTGTGAAATGCTAGCCTGTATATGGTGCCAGGACTTTCCTCACTAGTTTTGCTAGTGCAGCATCATCACTATTACGAGATGTACTATAAACAACTTGCCTTGAAAATCAATAGCTTTT
>CAYTFB010000054.1:0-5320 GCA_964437055.1 uncultured Candidatus Peribacteria bacterium | reverse complement strand
TCCAGGTAAATAATAGCTACTTTAGCACCAAAAATCCAGACCTAGCAAACAATGAGGCGAGAGAAAAAGCCTTTGAAAATGCCAAAGAAAAAGCTGAACAACTTGCAAAACTCTCTGGTAGAAAATTGGGGAAAGTCCTTAATGTGTATGAGACTACTCAGGATTACGGCTATACTCCCATCATGAGAAATATGGCAATGAAAGAAATGGCTATGGATAGTGGTATAGCAGAAGAATCACTCCTCTCTGCTGGAGAAGATGAAGTGCAACGCAGTCTCGGAGTTACATTCAAATTGAAATAATCACAAAAATTATATCAATTACAAACCTCTCAGAGGAGAGGTTTTTTTCAAACTATCAAAAGATTCTTCTTTTTTTGTTGACAAATGCGAATAAATCACTATATATAAATATATTTATTTTCTATAATAAACTAATTATGCTGTCAAAAATATCATCTAATAAAGAAATGTCTAAAGTAAATTTAAATAAGCAATCTAGACTAGATCCTAATATCATACTCGATATTGATCTAAAAATACTTGATATGTTTAACACAGCTAAATTAGCAAAGCAGATCAACCAAGTCGTTGAGAATCTTTGATCCAATACAACTCCTTATTATATTTTCTTAGGATCAGCAAAAAAACTAAATAATTATTGAGGAGATTGGGATAATACTAAAGTGGAAAATAAGGAACCTAACCTTCTATCCTATAATTATATGAAAACTCCAGCATTAAATGAAACTGAACAAGAACATTTTAAAACACATCCCTATAGACTTTATATGAAAATACAAAGAATAACATTAAAAGAAAATAAACAAGAAATAGCATGAAACTGAAACAATACTTCTGATAAAATAGATTGAGAACCAAACAAAAAAAGTTTTACCATCAGTTTTGAATTACTAAAAGATACGAATAAAGATCGATACAACAGTATAAGATCTGAGGATTTTGCTTTACATGCAAAAGAAATGAATCAAATTGAATTTTTTGATTGGTATGCTCAACATCAACAATATCTCTCTATCCCAGAAGAAATCATAAACAAAGCAGAAGAAATTAGATCAAATAACTCCAAACTAACAAGGGAGACGCTTAGCAAAATATTTTGAACTTTTAGAAAAACCTCTAAAGGGGATAGAAAAAAACAAACTACAAAAGGTGAGATAGGAGAAATTCTCAAAGACTAAATAATAAATAATAAATGATAAATCTCAAATAATAAGACTGCTCCTAGAGGGCAGTTTTTTGATTTTTTTAGGTTGCAAAAGTAGGATAAATTGCTATTCTCAAGGAATCTTTTATCTCATTGTAATAGCAAACATTTTCATGAGCAATTTAGAACACATGAACTCACTTTTAGACTTTTGGAAAAAAGATCAAACTTTTCAAAAAAGTGTCACTTCCAGATCCAAAGATATGGACTTCAAATTTTTTGATGGGCCCCCTTTTACCAATGGGACTCCTCACTATGGACATCTCCTCGCAGGAAGTATCAAAGATGTGATCCCTAGGTTTAAAACGATGAAAGGATACAGAGTCCTGAGAAAATGGGGGTGGGATTGTCACGGACTCCCTGTAGAAAAGGCCGTAGAAAAAGAACTCGGCATCGATGGTAAAAAAGATATCGAAGAAAAAATCTGAATCCAGACTTTTGTAGAAAAGTGTAGAGACTATGTCAATCAGGTAAATGATGACTGGAAATTGTTTGTGGATCGTACCGGGAGATGGGTAGATATGGATAATCCGTATTTTACTATGGATCTAGATTTTATGGAATCGGTGATCTGGGCATTTTCCTCCATCTATCATCAAAATAAAGTCTATAAAGGATTTAAAGTACAAGGTTATTGTCCTAGCTGTGCCACTCCCCTCGCAAATAACGAAATCTCTGATGGATATGAAGACAGACAAGATAGTGCTATTACGGTAAAATTTGCCCTCCAGCAGACTCCTCAGGACTCAAAACATACTTATTCTGAGGATGGATTTGTAGATGTAGTGGCAGGAGTGATCCAAAATGAGCAAGGTGCTTATGCCATGGTCCATCATAGCAAAGAACATCTCTGGTTTTTCCCTGGAGGAAAGGTAGATACTGGAGAAAGTTTGGAAGATGCACTCAGTAGAGAACTCAAAGAAGAAGTTGGAGTCAGAGTAGAAAGCTCAGCCTACCTTGGATCGATCAAGATCGTACATCTTGGGGTGCCTTGTAGGGTACATCGATATCAGGTAAGCACTCCAGACACTCCAAAGATCCAAGAACCAGAAAAACATGGAGCCCTCAAATGGATTAGCTCAGAAGATGCTGAGAATCAACTAGGATTTATCATCAATATCGAAGGGACCATCATCGATGATGAAGTAGAACTGGCTCGTGATTTTGTAGATTTTCATCTGTTCAAAAACGTACTCAATACTCAGGATAGCTGACAAAAAGAAGGAGCTTTCAATTTTCTTGCATGGACGACAACTCCTTGGACCTTGCCTAGCAATATGTATCTAGCAATGGGAGCAGAGATCGAGTATGTAACCGTCTATGATTCAGAAAGCAAAGAATACTATGTCATGGCAGCTCAGTTACTCTCCAAGTACTATAAATCTCCTGATCAGTACCAATTAATCTATAAGCAAAAAGGGAAAGAGTTTGCAAATCTGAGTTATCAACCACTTTTTGACTATATCCCCAACTCAAGCATTACTCAGAGCTACAAAGATCAGTTTTTCCAAGTATTACTAGGAGATTTTGTAAGTACTGAGGATGGAACTGGGATCGTACATATTGCTCCAACCTTTGGAGAGATTGACTTTATGGCAGTAGCAGAGAAACTGGGAGAGCAAAACTCACTAGAATGGCTCTTTATGCCAGTGGATGAGTATGGAAATTTTGACCATCAAGTGCCAGACTATCAGGGGATCAGCGTTTTTGAGGCCAATGGACTCATCATGGAAACCCTCAAACAGCAGAGAAAAACAGTAAAATCTGAATCTATCACTCACTCTTATCCTCATTGCTGGAGATGTAAAACTCCTCTGATCTACAAAGCAATGTCGAGTCGATTTATCAAGGAAAAGGAGATGAATGCACTTACTCACGCCGATGCAGAGCAGATCAATTTCGTCCCAGAAACGGTTAAAAATAGATTTGTCAATGGACTCCAATCTGCACCAGACTGGAATATTGCAAGAAATAGATATCGAGGATCTCCTCTGCCTATTTGGCAAAATACTGAGAATCCAGAAGACCGTATCTCCCTCGGTACTCTAGAAGAAATTTATCAGTTTAGCAAAACAGGATCCAAAAATCTGACTAAAAATATCTTTATCAGACATGGAGAAACAGACTTTAATGCTGAGAGAAAATATGACGGACTGGGAGAAGCTATTTTGAGCTCCAAAGGACAAGAGCAAGCCCAAGCACTAGTGCCTCAACTTGCAGATCTCCAAGAGCAGAAATCTGATCTGATTTTTATCCTCTCTCCCCTCCAAAGGACCTGGCGAACAATTAAACCTTTTCTCATAGAACTTTTTGGAGAAAGTACAACAAACGAAGTTGAGCAGAAATACTTAGAACTCCATGAACAATACCAACCTTTGTATACCAATAAAAACTTAGCTACCTATCTGCAAGGAGATGATGCAAGTAATATTTTTCAGCTCCACGAACAGATCTATATCGATCGAAGAATGACCGAACGTTATGCAAACAATCAAGGAGAGTACGAAGTACCAGGTAGTAGCAACTGGAAAGAGCTAGATCTCCCAATATTTTGAGATGGAGAAAGTACCAATCAACTTTTTGAGAGAGTAAAAAATGCTATCCAATACTGGAATCAAGCATTTCCTACCAAAACTCTGATCTACTCCTCTCACAAAGATCCGATTTGACTCTCGAGAAAAACATTTCGCGAATTTGACTATAGCAAACAAAGAGATAAATATGCTCCAGATAATGCTGAAATCATCACGCACTATCGAGATAATGACAGAAATACTGAAATAGATCTCCACAAACCTTATGTAGATAGCTACCGAGGAATCAAAGAGGGAAAAACCTACAAAAGAATCCCTGAAGTAATGGACTGTCGATTTGAATCTGGATCGATGCCTTTTGGTCAAGATCATTACATCGGACAGGAAGATAAAAAAATCAGTTATCCAGCAGATTTTATCGCAGAAGGACTGGATCAAACCAGAGGACGATTCCGTTCACTCCATGTAGTTGGGCATGCACTCAAAGGAGAAAATGCCTTCAAAAATGTGATCGTGAATGGACTCATCCTCGCCGAAGATGGGAAAAAGATGTCCAAAAGTCTCAAAAATTATCCGGATCCAAAACTTTTGATCGAAAAACGAGGAGGAGATGCCTTTAGACTCTATGTTCTCAACTCACCTGTAGTGAGAGCAGAACCCATGAAATTTGCAGAAAAAGGGGTAGAGCAGGCATTCAAAGATGTCCTCATCCCACTAGAAAATGTCTTCAAATTTTTTGAAACTTATGCAAAGATCGATCAATGGCAGAGCCCAGGGACCGAACTCTTTCTCCTCAGACATGCAGAAGCTACAGGACATGAGGTAGATGCTCCCCTCACAGAAAAAGGCAAAGCATCGCTCCAAAGCTCAGCAATACTGGAAAATATCATCAGACTCGATCCAGAAATCATCATCCATACTCCCTATCTCAGAAGCAAAGCTACTGCGGAGATCTTGCAAGAGAGACTCCAAGCTGGTACTGGAAAGGATATTGCTCTCAGAGAAATGGGAGAAGTCTGAGCAGAAAGCTTTACTCCAGCTCAAATAGAGCAACGATACCAGCAAGTACTCCAGGAGTATGCAGGGCAAAGAGTTTTGATCGTAGGACATGACTATACCCTCAAAATACTTCGAGAACTCTACTATGGAGAAAAACTTGCTCCAGATGCTGAGCTAAAAAACCTAGAAATCATCCAGCTTCCAAGCTACAAAATAGCCAATGAACTCGATAAATGGATCCTCGCAGAGCTCAATGCTACCCTTCTGGCTGTAGATGAAGCACTAGAAAGCTACAGAATCGATCTGGCGATCAAAGCTGGAACAGATTTTATTGAAAAACTGACCAATCGATACCTCAGGAGAAGTAGGAGAAGATTCTGGGAATCTGGTATGGAAGCGGATAAAGTTTCTGCCTATCATACCCTCTTCCGAGTACTCAAAACCTATCTCCAGATCATGGCACCTTTTGTACCCTTTATCACCGAAGAAATCTGGCTCAAACTCCAAACCTTTTCTCAAAGCAAGCAAAGCGAAAAATCCATCCATCTGAGTTTTTGGCC
>CAYTFB010000053.1:0-5518 GCA_964437055.1 uncultured Candidatus Peribacteria bacterium | reverse complement strand
TCACACTCTTCTCCAGACTCTTTAATTCCATTACCACAACTATAGCAGATTGGGATATCTTGAGGACAATTTTGACAAGTTTCAGCAAGTTCTGGGATTCCATTTCCACAGGAAGCTGAACATGCTCCTACATCTTGAGGACAATTTTTACAATCTTCTCCTGGATCAATTTTTCCATCTCCACACACTGCACAGACCGGTACATCTTCAGGACAATTATAACAATCTTCAGCTTCTTCTATAATTCCGTTCCCACAGAAAGCGGTACATGTTCCAACATCTTGAGGACAATTTTTACAATCTTCTCCTGGATCCACGATCCCATTTCCACAGCTAGGGAGCTGCTCTATCTCACCTTCACCGATACAGCGATCTTGAAGATCTACAGAACAATTATTGCAATCTTCCCCTGGATCTACAATTCCATTTCCACAAGTTGGAAGTTTAGGATCGATGATGCTACAAAGTAAGCTACATTTTCCATCCTTTCCATTCTTGCTCCCGTTATCGCACTGTTCTCCAGGATCAATTTCCCCATTTCAGCAAGTCGTCGCTTTGCAAATAGGAACATCTTCTGGACAGTTTGTACAAGTTTCAGCTTCTTCAGCGATCCCATTCCCACAGAAAGCAGTACAAGCTTTGACATCTTGCGGACAGTTTTTGCAATCTTCTCCTGGATCCACGATCCCATTTCCACAAGTTGGAAGCTGCTCTATCTCACCTTCACCGATACAGCGATCTTGAAGATCTACAGAACAATTATTGCAATCTTCCCCTGGATCTACAATTCCATTTCCACAAGTTGGAAGTTTAGGATCGATGATGCTACAAAGTAAGCTACATTTTCCATCCTTTCCATTCTTGCTCCCGTTATCGCACTGTTCTCCAGGATCAATTTCCCCATTTCAGCAAGTCGTCGCTTTGCAAATAGGAACATCTTCTGGACAGTTTGTACAAGTTTCAGCTTCTTCAGCGATCCCATTCCCACAGAAAGCAGTACAAGCTTTGACATCTTGCGGACAGTTTTTGCAATCTTCTCCTGGATCCACGATCCCATTTCCACAAATCTGGAGATTCGATTCGCAAATATCTCCGATTCCATTGAGATTTAGGTCGCTTTGATCTGGATTGTAGCCAAAAGGACAGTTATCTAAACTACAGATCCCAAAATGTTTGAGATAGAGTTCTTCATCCACATTATCTCCTACAATGAGTGAGCAGTCAGGTTTTTCATAGAGGATCATCCCGAGGAGATTTTTGATTCCATCTCCATCGATATCATTATCAAACATATCTGGGATACCGTCTTGGTCTAAATCGCATTTATAACTTGCAAAGAGCTTTTGAGTGTCGATCGTGCTCAGATTGAGCAATCTATCATCTTTGATATTGACCTGGCCAAAGTGATTAAATCCAGCACTGCTACCTTGATAGCTATAAAAATCTGCTTTGAGCATGCCTTTATAGAGGGTTTGATAGTTGAGCTGAAATCCTTGGGGATTGAGTCCTGGAGCATAGAGATTCCCTCCATCAGAAAAGCTGACATTGAGATCGATTTTGTTGTTATTTTGGCCTAGTGTTTTACCATAAATACTGATATTTCCTTTGATATCTGATTGCATCCAGAGATTGTTGGCACGGCTTTGGACTTTTTCTGGATCTTGGAAGGTGATGGTTGCGGTATTACTGAGAGAATAATGGTCATCTGTTTCAATCGTCTGAGCAATAAGTTTGCTTCCTATAGTTTTGTAGCTATGACTCTCTTGGGAGCTCGTATTGAAACGAGTATTTTGATCTCCAAAGTCCCATCTCATCGTTCTAATTTTCCCAAAGGCGAGATTGTAGAGCTGATTATTGAAACTTACTTTTTCTCCCAGGATCTGTTTGCCAGGATTGATCTTGAGAGAATTGTGAAAGAAGAATTTACCATTATGAACAATATCAGTACTTGCTACCGCTACGAGCTGATCATTGAAATAAGCTTTGAGGACAATGGTATTTTTTTCTCCTTCAAAGAGGGGAATCGTGAGTTTATCTCAGACTTTAACTTTTTGATCATTGAGATTGAGGGCGCTATTGCTCCATTTTCGGCTATCATATTTTCCCTGACTTTTGACGAGCAGGCTTGCAGTTTTTTGTTGAGTATCGAGATGTTCTAGTTCTAGTGCAAGGAAATAGTTTCTATCGCTAGATTCTCCGATATAGATTTCTGTCTTTGCAATCACCGTTTTGCCTCCTTGGGTAGTGAGTTTTGCCAAAACAGGATAAGTTCCAGGATGATGATAGATATGCTGAGTACTGGTTCCTTTCCCTTGGGCAAAATCTCCAAAATCTCGTTCTACTGCTCTAATGTTTACAGAATTTTTGATCTGAAATTTGACGATAGCTGGAGCTTGATCAGAAATGCTCACTACTTCGATAAAAGCCTGAATCTCTCCTTCAGGTTCTCCGAGTGGAGTTTTGTCAGGAGATCCTTGGCTGGCAAAGACCTGCATATTGATATTTCCAGTCTCATCTACGATTCCAATCGGGTTTTTGATCCCATCTCCATCGATATCATCATCACAAACATCACCCACTTTATCTCCATCGCTATCTCTTTGGCTAGGATTGAAATCATAGGGACAATTGTCTTGGGTATTTGGGATCCCATCACAGTCATAATCATCATCAAAATAACATTGAGTATGGAGACGATAGAGATTGTAGAGCTGTTGAAGAGCTTCTTCTGGAGTGATATATTCATGGATATTGGCTACAGTACTGGGGGTCAATACTCCTTCTTTGATCAAAAGATTGACCTGAGCGATAGGCCAGACTCCTTCTTGGAGATTGACATAAGGATCATAATTACAGCTATTGAGATTGAACATACAATATTTGAGATAGATCTCTAGATCTATGGTTTGACTGACTCCTGCAGGATTTCTTTTTTTCTCTCCAAGGCGAGCAATTTCTATCTCGGTAAACATTTTGTAGCTATAACTTGTGCTAGACTGTTTATCAAATCGGCGAGTGATCTGATCCCAGTTATAATTGTAACGATGATAGATACGAGGTATTAGAATGTTACTCAAAGTCTGATAAAACTCAGCTCTCGTGAGAGCACGATCTCCACAAAAACTTCCTCCACAAACAGGACTGGTAGCTGCGGGATACCCTTTTATATATTCTTGGTCTCCAGCATAAGCTACACAGTAAAAATAGTTGTCCCCTTGGTAGGGGGTCTGATTGTAGTGAATATCTCAAAAATCTTTACCAGGGAGCTGGCTAAAGTTTTTCCAAAAAGCTTGATTGTATTTGGAAGTCATCGAGAAACTAGGATGTACGCAGTCCTGACACTCTACTACGTTCAAAAGTCTGGCTATTTCATAACGGCTGAGACTCGCTTTGGAGAGGACATCTTGAATTGAAATATCCATCTTTACCAATTCTGTGAGAAAGTCATTGTAAGAGATATTGACCTGCGCCTGTGCAAATCCTCCCATGATAAAGGGAATAATCAATAATTTACTGATCCAGAGTAAGGTCTTTTTCATTGATCGGTGAATGAGTATAAAAGATCCGTGCTAATAGAGATAGATCAAGTATAATGAGCTCGAACTCTTTTGCAAATTTTGCTAGGATTGGAGCTGTGATTTTACTTTACATCTGAGTCATTGTGTATCAGATTTGTCGCTTTTAGTCCTCAGATTTGGAGCTGTTGGCTTGTTTTTTTTGGAGCCAATATCTTTGTCGGGATTCTGCTGGGCTGAGTTTGAGGGGATCGATGGATTTTTCGATACTTTCGATTGGGACTTCTTTTTCAAAAGCGATGATTTTTTCCCCTGGAAAGAGGAGGGTATTTTCGTGATACAAAAAATATTGTGCATGATCAGAATCCAAATATTTGAGCTGAAATTTTTCCACAAAAGCGATCTGATCTTCGACTCTCTGTTGCTGTTGTTCTACTTCTTGGATATTTTCAGTGATGGTGGTATAATTGATAAATACCTTGATCGCAATGATCATCACCAAAAAATTGGTCACAATCAGACCATATTTGATCCAGGTACTATATTGGAGGAGGAATGCTTTGAACTGCTGCATAGGAAAACCTTGATAATAAACCGTGAGTCAGTATACTAAAAGTAGTCACTTTGACTATAAAATTTGTGAGCCCAAAAGCAAGAGAAATTCAGATTTTTTCTCTTTTGGATCGCTTGATTCACTTTACTTTTCACTCAAAAAATATGTCCATCCAGAAACTCCCAGATTTTGTCATCAATAGACTCAAGGCAGGAGAAATTATCGATAGACCGGCTTCGATTCTCAAAGAGTTGGTAGAAAACTCGCTTGATGCAGGAGCTAGTATGATTAGCATCAATCTCCAAGATGGTGGGAAAACCCTGCTCTCAGTAGAAGATAATGGAAAGGGGATTGAGCTCTCGGATATGGAACTGGTCTTTGAAAGGTATGCGACCTCTAAAATTACCTCTGATGAGGATCTCCAGAGTCTGGCAAGCTATGGATTTCGTGGAGAGGCGCTGGCGAGTATCGCTGAGGTGAGCAAGGTTTCTCTCCTATCCAAGACGCGCTATGCAGAAATTGGGACCAGACTCACTAAAAGGGGAGTGGAGACAGTGATGAAGCATCTGGCCGTACCCTTTGAACAGGGGACCTTGATCACGGTAGAGGATCTCTTTTATACCGTACCTGCGAGGCTCAAGTTTCTCAAATCTGCACAGACAGAATTTTATTATTGTTATAATTATTTTGTAGATATTGCGCTCAATCATTTTGATAAACACTTTATCCTCAAAAAAAATGACAAAATTATCTTTGATCTCCCAGCGAGAGATAATCTCCAGGAGAGGATAGAGGCCCTTTTTAAAAAAGAGCGAGGAAAAAGTCTGATTCCTTTTGAAAAAAGCGCTGGATCAGTCCAAATCCAAGGAATCCTCTGAGATGCTTCGATCCGTTTTGGGTCTGGAGAAAATATCAAAATCTATGTCAATGGTCGTCCGGTACAGGATAGGATCATCAGGAGAGCAATCTTGGATGCTTATGCTAGGCAAATCACTCCTGGGGAGTTTCCTCTGGTGGTACTTTTCCTCCAGATCGCTCCAGAACTGGTAGATGTAAATGTCCATCCTGCCAAACTACAGGTAAAGTTTCAAGACTCTCAGATGATCTTTCAGCTGGTACAGGATACTCTGGCAGAAACTTTGGGGCAGCACAAAATCGCCTCTGTGGATCCCAAAATCTTTTCTACTCCACAAAATGGAGCAGGAACTGTAGCTCCTAGTGCTAGTCAGTCTTTTGATAACTTTTTTTCTGCAAATACTAGCAGAGAGCAGTCTTTGGGTCAGGGAGGGGAGCAACCAGGACTGTTGGGAGGATTGGCTAGTGCGCAACTTTCTCATTTTAGTAATTTTGAAGGGATTGGATCTGGAGAACTGGAAAGTTTTCATCCTGAGTTAGGAGCATTTCAGATTATTGGGCAGCTCTGGAATAGTTATATCGTTTTGCAATCGGA
>CAYTFB010000052.1:0-5532 GCA_964437055.1 uncultured Candidatus Peribacteria bacterium | reverse complement strand
GATACTCCCATCATAATGTCTGGATTGGCGATGTCCGCCACATGCTGAGAGACCGCAAACCATTCTTGGATCTGTGCTTCCTCATAACCATTTGCCAGACAGATTGCTTTGATCTCTTCTGCCCCCATGAGATGATTGAGGGTTTTGGTCTGCCTACGCCCCGGATCAAAAAGTTTGATATTGTCCTTGATCGCCATGGCGAGCTCTTGGGTGATTTTATCTTTTTCGTTGGGATACTCATAAATATTTCCTACCAGACACGGAGTCTGAGACTGCTGAGAAAGGTTGATCGTGGCAGTATTGAGCTTTTTGATGTGCTGATCTTGGCTCTCATCCTGTGCCAATACTTCCAAAAAAACCTGATCAGCTCCCACGATCTCTTTGAGAAAATCTAAAATTTCGCTCGCTTTCTCGAGAGGATTATTTTCATAGAGGATCTTGCTAAATCGTGAATCAGTCCCTCCCGTGAGGATGATCAGCCCTTCGCCGTACTTTTTGAGTTGCTGGAGATCGACTTTGGGTCTGTGTTTGATCCCTTCCTGATTGGCAAAGGAAACAAGTTTGAGGAGATTGAGATATCCTGCTCTATCTTTTGCGATAAGGACGATATTCCCGATATTTCTAGGATTGGCTACATTTTCACTATTGAGGACAAATCCAAGCTCTACTCCGAGGATAGGTTTGATCCCTTGGCTCTGTGCCTCGAGATAAAAGGGGATGATACCATACATTCCATAGAGATCTGTCAGCCCGATCGCCTGGAGTCAGAGTTCTTTGGCTTTAGAAATGATGGCCTGAGGACCACCTACCGCCTCGAGAAAGGAAAAGGTACTATGTCCATGAATAGGTACAAACATGATCATGTAGAAAAAGAATAAAAATCAGATCTGGATATTTTGGTTTATTTACTCACTCCTTGGATAAAATCTTGGATAAGAGCAAAGATTGTAGATTCTTGTGCTGTCAGTGCCTCGATCTCTTCTGTTTTAAATTTTCCGAGGACTCGATTGGTGACTTGAGCTTGTTCAAGAGGTCTATCGATCCCGATCCTGAGTCTCCAAAAATCTTTGGTCCCTAGTTTAGCAACGATACTTTTGAGTCCATTATGTCCAGCGACTCCTCCTCAGTATTTGAGTGCGATTTTGGCTGTAGGGAAGTCAATTTCATCATGGAGCACGAGGATATCTTGACTCTCAATCTGATAAAATCTCGCCAGAGGAGCGACTACATTCCCAGAATTATTCATAAAAGTCTGAGGTTTTGGGAGGATAATTTTTTCTCCTGCCCATTCGCTTTCGATGATCTCTCCTTGGAACTTTGCTACAAATTTCCAGCTTCCAAGCTTTTCTCGCTCATTCCAGCGATCCAAAAAAGAGAATCAGATATTATGTCTGGTTTTTTCATAATTTTTACCTGGATTGCCAAGTCAGACGATCAGTTTCATGGATTTTTTTTTATCTTTGTGGTGCTAAAAAAAGTATCATAAATATCATAAAGGAGTTGATCCTTGAGCGTTTTAGTATTTTTCTATTTTTATCTCCTCAACTATACTAAAAAAATCCTGATCTTCAAGTGCTAGCGAGTTGCATTTTCTGTTTCCTTTGCTTCTCCATCCTCAAATCGCTCCTCTCCATTGAAAAAATATCCCCCATTGAAGGTATCTTTTTTGACGGTTCCAATGACTGAGATCTGGCTTGGGATCTTTTCTGAATCTACTCCGGATCCCCAAAACATGACTACAAGATCTTGTCCCTCCAGTTTAGCAAAAATTTTGAGATGACTCCCTCCGTTTTTTCCAACTCTTTCTACGCTTTTGACTTTCAGTCCTGGGAGTAGGAGACGAGGTTCAGGATTCCCTTCTCCAAAAGGTGCAAGTTTGGCAATATCTTGGAGGGTTTCACTATTCCATTCTGCTGGCTGGAGTGCGGTATCTACCGAGATAATTTTTTGGCGCTGCTCTTCTTGGATCGTTGCTTTACAATAGTTATTGAAAATTTCTACCACTTTATCGAGATGTTCGAGATCTACCGTCAGCCCTCCAGCTCCCTTATGTCCTCAGAATCTCTGCAAAAGATGTGATGCTTGCTCGATCATCTGGATCACACTAAAATAGTCTGGTCCTCTGAGTGAGGCGGTGGCTTGCTGTTTGTCTTCATCAATTTTGAAAATACCACAGGGTTTATAATGTTTTTCGCAGATTCTCCCTGCTACGATCCCCACAATTCCTTCATGAAACTCTGGATGTGCTACGGAGAGAAACATCTTTTCTGGATCAAGCTCTTTTTCTGCAAGTTTGAATGCTTGATCTTGCATCCTTTTCCTCTCTTTATTGATTTCTTCGATCCTCTCAATATGCTTGATCTGTTCACCATTCTCACAAAGTAGGATCTTGAGGCTATCATAGGGGCTCTCGATTCTCCCTCCTGCATTGATTCTCGGACCAATCACAAATCCGATATGGAAAGTATCTACATTCCCCTTGAGGTTGAGATAGTCGAGAAATTTTTTGAGACTCTGTGGCACACTATCTGGATAGTGATTGATGATCTCGAGTCCTTTTTTGACGATGACTCTGTTTTCTTGGAGGAGCGGCACGACATCTGCTACTGTCCCTATTGCTACAATTGGGAGAAAATAATTAAAAATCTGATTTTTTTTTTCATTAGAAAAGGTTGATTTGTGAAGAAGCGCATTGACGAGCTTGAAAGCCACTCACACTCCTGCGAGTCCTTTGAAGGGATAATCTGGGGAGATCTGAGGATTGACTACCGCATAAGCTTCTGGGACACGATCTAGCAAATGGTGGTGATCGGTGATGATTAGATCCATCCCCAGTTCTTTGGCCAAGTGAGCTTCTTCCACAGAGCTGATCCCGTTGTCTACAGTGATGATGAGATCAATATTCTGACCTTTCATCTCTTCCAAATGCTTGCTCTTGAGTCCATAGCCATCTTCGATTCTATGAGGAAATCTGATACTGATATTGGAGTATCCCAGAAATTGGGTAATAAATTTGTAAATCAGATAGCTTGAGGTGATTCCATCTACATCATAGTCTCCAAAAATGATGATTTTCTCCTTTTTTTGCATCGCTTGGATGATCCTCTGGACAGCTTTGTCCATATCTTGGAGCAGAAAAGGATCTAGTCGATACTTTGCTAGATTGGGATCGAGAAAATTTTCTGGATCATCGGTGATGTTTCTGACTTTTAGGAGTCTTTGGATCAGCGGTAAATCATAGTCTTGATTCAAGATTTCATAATGCATAAGATATGTATAGAGTAATAGAACTATTTTTATCCTCCAGAATGTTTTTTCCAAGAAGGAATTCCTCCTTTTGCTTGGATCTCAGATCCAGGGGTTTTGTTCGCAAGTCGAGATTGTCCATCATCATCTGGTCTATCATAGAGAGGTAGTTTTTCATTTCCTTCGAGTATTTCTTCCATTCTATTGATCATTGCTGTGGTATTTCTTTTTGGGAGATGATCCCCTGATTGATCTTCTATTTTGCTGTCCTGAGTATTTATTGATGACATTTTGGTTGATTTGTTATCTCTAAAACGACAGCTCTTATCATAAAAAAGGGCCTCTCAAAATCAAGCTGAGTATTTTTTCTATTATCGAAAGATATAAGTTCTCTCATTTTTTTTGCTTTTTTTACTAAAGAGAGTATACTAGTAGTACTATCTTTTATCTTTTATTGATTTAACAACAATGAATATTTATCATTCTTTAAATACCAAAGAAGTATCTGAAACATCAGATAAATTGACTTTTGTAGATGAGGAGTTGCTTAAAGTGAATAAAGAGGTTCTAAAAACTAATGAAGAGGTACTAAAGAGTTGATCAGAGAAAATCTTGAATCAGCTTTTGGCTACATCTAAATATGAATCAGATTCTAAAAAGGTAGTAAAAAACGATGAAATAGGGGCTTATTTAGACAAGATAGATGATCTTGCTGTTTTAGCTTTTTGTGATTTTGAATTGTGATTAGCTTCAATTGAAAAAAAGACCTATTCAAAACTTTCTTTTCAAGAAAAAATAGATCTAATAGCTTTAGATAAAACTTTAAAGATTTCTAATGAATTTCTGGGAAAAAAAATGCTAAGAAATCAGCATTGAAAAATAAATGTGGAAAGATTTAAAGTAGCACACCAAAATCAAGTGAAGAATATCTATCAATCTTTGACCAACAATTTTAAAGTCAAACAAGTTAAAAATCTTTTGGATACAGAAAAAACTTTAAGTGAGTTTGGTTTGACCAATAAAGAGATCGCTTTGTTTAAACTATATTTAGATAATTTGAAGAATGAGCCCGAACTACAACAGCAATCCAAGTTTGCCCCATATCTTGTTATAGCAGCATTAGGAATTATTTTGGGAGCCTTGGGGCATGCATACTATCAGAAACTTTTTAGTTCTGCTCCAGAAACTTTAGTAAAAGGGGGGAGGATTGAGCTGTGAGATCTTAGAAGGATATCTAAATTGTTTAGTACAGAAGTAGAAGTATCTACAGATGGATATATTAAAAAAGAATTGTTTGCATTAGATGAAAATGATGCTATTGTAAAAGAATTTCTAAAGAAAAGTATCAATAAATTTCAAACTCATGAGTTGGCTATGGATTTTTTGGCAACAGTTTCTGCTGCTTTTGAGGTTGGAGGTGGAGCTTTTTACTATGATTTTGAAGATAAAACTATTTATGGGACCTTGCCTTATCCTTCTTTATATATTACAAATATGGAAAAAAAGGTTACCCATAGAAACAATGAGGTTATTAGCATGAAAGTATTTGATAATATCCAAAATGAATTAGAAGGCCAAACCAAAGAGAGAATCATAGAGGATTTGCAAAAAAATGAAGTTCTATTAAATACCTCAATGAAACATGTATCTGCATTGATCTTGGATCTTTATAAAGAGTTAATAAAATCACTTGGATATGAGGTAAATGGTATTAAAATAAATTTTATAGAATGAAATACCCAAGATAACGAGGGTGGATTAAGAGAGATAGATTTAAACTCAGATAGGCCACATATTTCCCTTCCTAGAGATACAGTTTTAGAAAAAAAGTAGTTTCTTCTAGGGTTTTATTTGAATCTTTTGAGAGAAAAATAGAGTTTTATTGCTATAAGAAGTGCATAAAATTTATAGTGTTCATCTTTCTCCTCCTCAAATTCCTCTGATTATCCAAGTTCTAATACCTGGAAAATCCTCTCTCTTGCTTTTTTTTCTGAGATCCTTATATTCGGAGAGTTGGATGAATGAAATCTCGCAAAAGTGCCGTCTGGCTTTTTTCTTTTGCCTGCTCATTGATCAACTCTTTTAATTTATTTTTTTCACTCAATGAAAAAAACACTTTCTTTGCTCGCAGGATTCGCATTATTAGCTGGAATCGCTGTTAGCACTTCTGTAAAAGCAGAAGAACCAGTATTGATCGCTGACTCAGCTATTGCATGTACCATGGAATATATGCCAGTATGTGGAGTAGATGGAATTACCTATGGTAATGCTTGTATGGCTCAAGAG
>CAYTFB010000051.1:0-5595 GCA_964437055.1 uncultured Candidatus Peribacteria bacterium | reverse complement strand
ATTTTTTTGAGTTTAGGAAGTTGATTGTGCAAAACAAAGACAAAATCAGACTCTGAATAAGTGGTTTGTTGGCGGATGAGGACTAGGTCTCCATCTTGGATCTTTGGCTCCATACTATTACCTTTGGCTCTGACGAAAAAACAGTTTTGGATATTACTAGTTCCGACAAATCAAATCGTAACTGGCATTTTTTCTTGGGAATATTCATCGATAATTTGTTTACCTTTGTTTCCACACTGAGCAAATCCATAGATTGGAAGCTGAATAATATCTTCTAATTGGTTGCCAATCTCCTCTCTCACCAGACGAAAACCTTTGTCATCTTTGAGAAAATATCCCTTGAGTACGAGTTGGTTGAGTTTATTTAAAACCGTCTGAGGATGATTTGCACCTACTTCGTTGGCAATTTCTCTGAGGGTAAGGCCCTCTTGGTCAGTGTTTTGTTTAAAAAAAGCAATCAGTTTTTTCTGTAAATCATCTAATTTGAGTGATTTCATGAGACAAGGACAACAAAATAAAAACCTGAACATCGAAATACTAAGGATTTGCGATTCTTTGTCAAATCTTTTTTGACAAAATCAATTACTTTTTTGACAATCCCAAAATCACAGAAACTAGCTAAGAAAAAATGACTTGATTTTTGTTTTTTTTTCATTAAACACATCCACAGTTGCTCCTGCAAATTAAATTTTGTGGGAGCAGCGACAAAAAAAAGACGACTCCGTCTGATCAAAAAGTTTTTATACCTTATACATATAACACAGATGACAAATGCCAAAGACAACAAAACTCTCAAAGAAGCTTTTATGAATATCGAAAAGCAATTTGGAAAAGGAGCCGTGATGAGAATGGGAGATCATGCCAATTTTGGACTGGTAAATACCTTTCATAGTGGATCCTATGTACTCGATCTCATTCTCTGAGGAGGGTATCCTGAAGGGAGAGTTATCGAGATTTACGGACCAGAATCCTCTGGTAAAACTACTATTGCACTCCATGCGATTGCTGAGATTCAGAAAAAATGAGAAAATGCTGCTTTTATCGATGCTGAACATGCCTTAGATCCTCATTATGCTAGGAAACTCGGAGTAAATACAGATGAACTCATCCTCTCTCAACCAGACTATGGAGAACAAGCTCTCCAAATCGCAGAAGAACTTGCAAAAACAGGTGCAGTAAAGCTGATCGTGATTGATTCCGTAGCTGCCCTGACTCCTAGAGCAGAAGTAGAAGGAGATATGGGAGATTCTCATATGGGACTCCAAGCTAGGATGATGTCCCAAGGACTCAGAAAACTTGCATCTATCCTTGCAAAGACTGGCACTAGCTGCATCTTTATCAATCAAATCAGGATGAAAATCGGTATCATGTTTGGTAATCCAGAAACTACCACAGGAGGAAATGCTCTCAAATTTTTTGCTTCCCAGAGGATTGAAATCAGAAAAGGAGATAAGATAGAAGAAAACAAAGAACAAATCTGATATTTTGCCAGAGTTAAAATTGCCAAAAATAAAATTGCAGCTCCATTCAAAACTGCAGAACTCCCTGTCAAATGGGGAATCGGATACGATCAATTTCTAGATAGCATCGAGGCTGCTATGGTTCTCAAACTCATTACCAGAGCTGGAGCATTTTACACTGTAGGATCTGAGAAGGTTCAAGGAAAAGAAAAACTAATGCAATATTTTATCGATAATCCTAAAATATTTGATAAACTCCAAAAAAATATTCAAGAACAAATCAATGATCTTAGAATGGGGAAGAAAGTACTAGAAGATGAAGCTTTGGATAAAATAGAAAATATTTTGAACGAAGAAGATCAAAGTCTAGAAAATGATGCATAAAAAATAATAAATAAATTACAAAAGACTAGAGGAGAGTGATTTCTCCTTTTTTTATAGAAAACAAATTTATAAAGAAAAAGTCAATACAACAAAAAACAAATAGTAAATAAAAAAAGCAATAAGAAGATCCTTTATCCATAAAAAGTACCATAAAGGTCTAAAAAATTTGCAAAATCAAAAAAAATCTTTATCATTATAGTGTTATTTAAAAACTTCCTCAAAAAAAAAGAGGAAAACTTTTATCCTTTATAATGGTATAAACAATGAAAAAAGTATTAGCTTTTATGATGATGGCTATCGCAACAGCAGGGATTCTAGTACCTACAACTCTAGTATCTGCTACAGATGCACGGGGACCTGGGGATGGAGATGCTTTTGGGACAGCAAATAGAACCACTGGAATGGGAGTAACCGGATCTGGAGAAGCTCAAGGATCATCACTCCTTACTACCGTAAAAACGTTTATCAACTGGACACTAGGAATGCTCAGTCTCATTGCTCTGGTAGTATTGCTCTGGGGAGGATTCCAAATGATTACAGCTGCAGGAGATGAAAACAAATACAAAAAAGGATTCACAATTCTCAAACAAGCTGCAATGGGATTGGTCATTATAGGACTTTCTTGGCTCTTTGTATCGCTTATCTTCTGGTTGATCGGAAGTATGTCAGGTAAAAGTACAACTGGAGGCTCTGGACTTTAATTTTATTCACTAAGTTTTATGCAATGTTGAAATCAAAAAACAAGTTGATAAAATTTTGACTTTGAGTACTTGGATTTGCTATCATAACAACAGGAAACTATTGATTTGCCACAAATAGTAGCTGGGAAAATATTGGAGAATTTGGCTCACACTCTAATGTAGATACCATTGGATGAGTCATTGGAACCAAAGAAAAAGAAACCTCTGCAAGTTTATTGGATACAATAAAAAATGCAATCAACTGGACACTAGGAATGCTCAGTCTCATTGCTCTGGTAGTATTGCTCTGGGGAGGATTCCAGATGGTAACTGCAGCAGGAGATGAAGGAAAACACAAAAAAGGATTTACTATTCTCAAACAGGCAGCAATTGGTTTGATCTTCATTGGACTCTCTTGGCTCTTTGTTTCACTCATCTTTTGGATTATTTCCACTATGACACAGACAAAATAAATTTAACCATTTACTCTAAAAACAATGCAAAACATCAAAAAAATCTTGTTTCTTTCTTTGGGAACGATCTTTATCTGAGGGATAAACTTTTCTCATGCTGGATTTGGAAGTCATGAAAATATTCAAGATATCCAATGAATTGTAGGTACAGAGACTGCGGAAACAAGTTCAAAATTATTGGATACAGTCAAAAATTTCATCAACCGAACATTAGGAATGCTTAGTCTCATAGCACTGGTGGTACTTCTCCGAGGAGGATTCCAGATGGTAACGGCAGCAGGAGATGAGAATAAACACAAAAAAGGGTATACCATCCTCAAACAAGCAGCGATTGGGCTCATTTTCGTAGGGCTTTCCTGGCTCTTTGTATCACTTATCTTCTGGTTGATAAATACCATGGCCTGACCCAAATAAGATAAACTAACACTTTTTTCACCAAGCTTTCCATTTGGAAAGCTTTTTTTAAATTGATTTTGGATCTTAGAATCCTACACTCAAAAGAGTAAAAAAACCACTTTATCTTTTTTCAAATACTAGTATTTTGACAGCTCATATGGACTCTCATGAATTTGAACTGCGTTATCTTTCTTTCTTAGGATTAAAAGAAAAACTTAATCTGGACTGGAGTCAGGAATATCTTTTGGAATTGGTAAAAATCACCAACAAAGGTCAGCTTTTGGCCTCAGTACCAGAAACTTCACCAGAAGATCTCAAAACCTTTACTCTAGCTACTTATACCCCCACCAAAAAACAACTCATCCAAGAAAGTCAGAATACTTTCCCTCTCCAAAGTTCCGAATTTTCTCTAGCTGCTTATGTAGAGAGGCTAGAATACGAACTCAAAGTGATCAGAGAGATGGGATTCAACTCCTACTTTCTCATCGTAGGAGATTATGTCAGATGGGCCAAGAGAAATGGCATTGTAGTAGGTCCAGGAAGAGGTTCTGGAGCTGGTTCTCTCTTGGCACGATGTGTAGAAATCACAGATATTGATCCTCTCCCCTTTGGTCTACTTTTTGAGAGATTTTTGAATCCTGCGAGGATTTCTATGCCAGATTTTGATATTGATTTTGAAGATACTCAGAGACAGAGAGTGATTGATTATTGTACTGAAAAATATGGAAAAGAAAAAGTCTGCGCAATTGGGACCTTTATGAAGATGGCAACCAAAGCTGCATTCAAAGATGCCAGTAGGGCAATCGGGATCCCTTTTGATAAAGCAAATCTGGTTTCAAATCTCCTCCCCAATGGGGTCAAACTCCAACAAATGATCGATAATATCTGAGAGTATGAACAACTAGAGCCTCACTATAACAGTGATGCCAAGATCCAAGAAGCGTTTAAACTCGCAGCAGGATTAGAAGGAAACATGAGACAGTTAGGAATGCATGCCTGCGGGGTAATTATTGCGCCCAATCCTGTAGATACCTATACTCCTATCCAATATGTCAAAGAAACCGATCAAAATCTGGTAACACAATACGATGGCCCACTATTGGAAAGGATTGGTTTGCTCAAGATGGATTTTTTAGGACTGAGAAACCTCAGCATCATCAGAAACTGTATCAGAATTATCAAAGCAAGACATGATAAAGCAGGAGAGAGATTGCCAGAAATTTTTTCAAAATTTTGAGAAACCAGTTCGTTTCTCCCACCAATCAATGATCCATATCCTTATGAAAAAGTATTTAAAAGTGGTGATACTACCGGGATTTTTCAGTTTGAATCTGCTGGGATGAGAAAGTTTTTGATCCAGTTAGAGCCGGAAAGTATCAATGATCTAGTAGCGATGAATGCCCTCTATCGTCCCGGTCCGATGGAATTTATCCCTAGATATATTGATAGAAAACATGGGAGAGAACAAATTTCCTATATGGAAGATGAACTCAGAGATGTCTTGAATAAAAAATATGGAGCAGAGATAGCAGAAGAAGAAAATCAAAAACTGATCCAAGATCTAGGTCCGATCATGGGAGTAACCTATGGAATTCCAGTATATCAAGAACAACTGATGTTTCTGGTACAAGCAATGGCAGGATTTTCTCTAGGAGAAGCAGATATGCTCAGGAGAGGGGTCGGAAAAAAGAAAAAAGAAGTGATCGAAGAAATAAAAAAAGATTTTGTAACTAAAGGAGCTAGTTTTAGGAACTATAAACCAGAAACTACGAACTATATCTATGAAAAGATGATCGAGCCTGCGGCATCCTACTCTTTCAATAAATCACACTCGGTGTGCTATTCAATGATCGCTTATCAAACAGCATATCTCAAGGCTTACTATCCCGTAGAATTTTCTGCTGCACTGATCCGTTCGGTAGAAGCAGATGTAGAGACTCAAAGTTTTTATATTTCTGAAATCCAAAACCGTGGAATCAATGTTCTTAATCCTGATATCAACCAATCCTTTAATCATGTAGCTGCAATAGATAGTGAAATCAGACTCTGATTTTTTAGTGTCAAAGGAGTAGGAGCAGAGATTGGAGAAGTGATCCAACAGGAAAGAAAAGCACAGGGAAACTATCAATCCTTAGAAGATTTTCTCAAAAGATGCTCTGCCATCATCAATAAAAAATCTCTCGAATCCCTCATCAAATGTGG
>CAYTFB010000050.1:4419-5609 GCA_964437055.1 uncultured Candidatus Peribacteria bacterium | reverse complement strand
TAGTATGATCTTTGATCACTTTTTTGATATCTGAGAGTTTGTAACCTTTTCTCATAACCTTTTGGATGATCTCAAATCCATCGACTCATTTTTTTTTGTAAGCATCAATAGCTTTGAGAATTCCTTGTTCAACTCCTTCTTGGATTTCATCGGCAAGTTCATAACTAAGCTGATCCAGGATTTTGGGATCAATTCCTTTCATCTCTAGTTTTTGTCTAATGAGAAAGAGTGGTTTCCCTTTTCTAATCACTTCACTATTGAAATAACTCTCAGCAAAAAGCGCATCATTGAGATAGTTTTCTTTTTTGAGTCTCTCTAATGTTACAGTCACGGTTTCAGAATCATAACCTTTTTGGTACATTTTGATCCTGAGTTCCTTTTCTGTTTTAGGAAATCTACTGAGAAGATTGAGTGCATATTCATATCATTTATGCTGATTCATGTTGAGAAAAGAGTTCTTGATATAAAAGATTGATCGGTTCAAAGCTGCCATCTCACATGAGCACCATATCAAAAGTATCTAAATACTGCTCTTGGATAGCTGGATCAGAATGAGTACAAATTCAGATTTTTAACACAACTTCATGGAGATTAGGATCTACCATTTGAGCATCTCCGAGTCCATCTCCCACCAAGATTGCAGTTTTTTTCTCTTGAGTTCGTGCTTGTAGTTTAGGGATTTGTCTAAAAGTTTGCTCACTTTTATTCAAAGAATGGATGACAGGACCTTGAGTAGCAAGAGCATATCCTGCAGCATCTCGCGTAAAATAATTGAGTAGATAGAAAATATTCTTTAGCTCACCAACGTTGATTTTCATAAATTCCAAGATAGCATCTCCAGCACCACTTGCAGAAAAAATTACCACAGGAGTCTGATTTTGTGCCAGTTGATCTAGTAGCTGCTTGACTCGTTTTCTGAGTTGAAGCTGTGGAGATTGTGCGATAGCAAGGAGATCCTTTTTTTCTAGTTTTGAATCAATGAGGAGTTGATTATGTTGGAGTCGCCACTCATCCATCTTTGCTCTTTTTTCTTCTAAAGAAAGAACCAAATTCGTTTCAAAGGGGTGATAATGATTAAATAATTCATGAGCTTTTTGAGAATATTCTGGACCAAGATATTCACCATCTCTTAATAAAGCTATAATAGAAGGAGTCTTTTTCCCATCATTATTTTCATAAGTCAGTGTTTT
>CAYTFB010000050.1:0-4319 GCA_964437055.1 uncultured Candidatus Peribacteria bacterium | reverse complement strand
TTGGATTGGATATAAAAAATACTATTTTAGGGTAAGTTATTTATTATTTTTTATAAAGCTAGATTTCCTTCTTCTGTAAGGTCAATATCAAGCTCTTTAGTATTCATAAGTTCTTTTGTATTTGTTTCTTGATTAAGTATCTCTGGATCTTCTAGCACAACTTCAGAGATTTCTTCCCCAGTATTAAGGTTAGAATTTTGCAAATGATCTGTAGGATCAATAGTAATTGTTCCAGTGATCCCTTGGAATTCTTTCCAACTTTCTTTACTCGCTATGGTCATCGGTTTCATTTCTGCAACGATAAATTGGAAAACAGCAGGGAATAAACTACTGATCTTTTGTGGACAAATAACCTTATTTTCTATTGGATTGAAAGCACAAGAATTTGCATCATTGTCCAATTCTAGTTGAGAAAGGAGTCTTTGAAAATGCCTTTCAGCATAATCCTCAAAATATTCACTAAAGTTTTCATCTGTGATGAGGATTTTCATCTCATCTTCTTCTATGAGCCATTCTCCATACTCAATGATTTGACTTTTTAGTGGTAAAACAATCGTTTTTACCGTATAAATACTCAAAACTACTGCTGCTGTGAGAGGAATCAAAGAAATAATCAATCCTGTCCATGCTGGTCGAGCTTTTTCTTTTTTTATTAAAGCAATGATACCAAAGACCAATGCTAAGAAAAAGAGTACTATGGCCAAAGGAATTCCCAAGATACTGATGGTGAAAAAGATTCCAACCAACGCCAGGATAAAACTGGTCATTCAGAAGGCAGACCTTTTATTTTGTATAGTATTTTCCATTACTCAAGAGTTGTTATTATCAACTAAAAATAGCTTTAGCCTCAAAGCTGTTCGTTGTTAAGATAAGAATGTTTGGAGCTGAAATTAAAGTTTCCCCATGAGATCTTCTAGTTGAGAGCCTTGGTCTTTTTTGGCTTCTTCTACCAAATGTGCTCTATCTAGAGTATCGAGTACTGCTTTCCATTTTTTGAGTCTCATTTCTCTCTCTTGGTCAATGGCTCCAGATTCTGACTCGTCCTCTTTTTTGAGGATTTGGAGATTCATTTGCTCCTCGATATAGATCTCATAGAGTCTCAACACTTGAAATGATCGTAGCTCTGAAATAGTCTTTACTACACTCTGATCTCCACTTTTTACTGCGATATAGAGTTCTGATTGCTCTTCTCCTTCAGGTTTTTTCATCTCATAATCACTAGAAAAGGATCCAATAACGAGTTTTTGGAGAATATCTCGATCAAAGTCATCCCCTAGTTCATCAGGAGTTAAAAAATCTACAGAAGGAAAATTGACCAAGTAATCAGCAAATCGAAGCTGGTCTTGTAGTCTTCCTTCGATGGGTCAATAAAGTGCTTCATATTTTTCTATGATTTCTTTTTTATCCTCCTTTTCTCTGAGTTCTGCAATGAATGCTTGAAAATCAAATAGCATGGGAAATTTGGGTATGAGATAAAATATCTTGTTTATATCACCTTGAATATAGTAAATTTGGCAACTAATGCAAGTATTATTTTATTATAAATGTTGTGAGATTAAAGTTTCTCTAAAGGCAGATTTTAGTTGACTTATTTTCTATCTTATCTATTGAGATTTTTCCTAGTAGAAGCTGTTTCCCAGTTTAAGTAAGAATACTAATGCATTCAATATGATGGGTGTGAGGAAACATATCTACTGCTTGAATTTGCTTAAAAGAAAATCCTTCTTGGATCAAAAGTTCAATATCTCTAGCCATCGTAATGGGATTGCAAGAAATATAGAGGAGTTTGAAATCATATTCTTTTTTTAAATCCTGGAGAAATTTAACCACATTGGGATGTAGTCCTTCACGAGGAGGATCGATGATTACTACCCCAAGGTTCTGGATTTTTTCCAAGAGTTGAGGATGATTGCTGAGCATTTTTTCTGCAGGGGTACTGAGAAAAAGACTCCTTTCTTTGAGTCCATTGATACTGGCATTATGCCAAGCATCGGTAATTGCCTCTTCTACGATTTCGATTCCAATAAGAGAGCTTTCTGTTTTGGAAGTATTTTTGAGCAGAGAGAGTCCAATACTTCCTGTTCAGCAATACAGATCTAGAATATTACCTTCCCAGTGTCCCAGCATTTTGAATGCTGTAGAAAAAAGCTGTTCTGCTCCCAAGGTATTGGTTTGGAAAAAAGAGAAAGGAGAAATCCTGAAAGTAAGTTCAGTTTTTGCCATCTCTTCAGTATCCTTCAGGAGGAGCTTTTCATAAATATATCCTTCTCCTCGCAAAATTTTTGTCTCCGTTTCCTGATTTCTGACAATATCTGCCAAACCATTATTATAACTGATGACAAAGCAAGTAATGTTTTCTTTGAGTGGATGATTGTTTGAGAGTTTAGCTAGGAGTTCTTCCCAGAGAGGGGTACTCGCCTCGTCTAGATTGTTGTCTGCAACGGAGAGATTGATCAAGATCTGATCGCTATGAAATCCTTGTCTCATTACTAGATGACGGAAAAATCCTTGATGAGTCTTTTGATCATAAACAGATAGTCCAGAGCTGAGAAATAGTTCTTTGAGCTGAGCAAAAATCTGATTTGCTGAGTTTGAAATCAGGCCACATTGTTGGATATCTACGATTTTGCTAAATTCACCCTGTTTATGAAATCAGAGGTTGAAATTGTTATCGATTTCATACTGTTGAATGCCCTCTGAGAGGAGTGTTGCTTCAGATTTTCCAGATTTTTTACCAATTTTATAGGCATCAGTTTGTTGTTTGTAGACTCCAAAGCTAAACTCAATTTTATTTCTATAATTAGCAGACAGAGGAGATCCTACAATTGGGAGAAAGTTGATTTCTTGGTGTTTACTGAGCTTGGAAAAGGCGTCTTTGACGATTTCCTCTTTGAGCTTGAGCTGTGCATTGTAGGCCATGACTTGCCATTTACATCCTCCACATCCAATGGTCCATGGAGGTCCAGGATTTTCCATTTCCATAAAAGGAGAAAAAAAATGATTACAAATTGGAGTCCCACTCAAAAGTTCTGGATTGTGTTTGACTACAGAAAGAATATGAGCTTCGATATAGTCTTTTTTTTCTTTGAGAATACGGAGATCGACGGTAGTGCCAGGTAGTGCTCCTCCTTTGATCAGGATGGTTTTCCCTCCAGGAGCTCTAGAGATTCCGATCCCTCCATAACCAATTTTTTGGATTTTGATATTGTTGAGGATTTTGATTCTTTTTTTTCTAGTCATAAGGTAAGGTTTTATAATAAAAAAATATTAGCGATTTCTCAATAACCAAGCTCCGATGATTGCTGCAGTTTCCATCCTAAGGACTTGTGATCAGAGACTTTGGATCTGATAATCTTCTCCAAACTGTTGATAATCTCTAGGAGTTAATCCTCCCTCAGGACCAATAATTCCTAATAAAGGAAGGGTGGACTTTGACTCTGATGTATCTTTTAATCTTGTTTTATTTTCTTGTTGCTCTGGGATCTCAAAAACTACTCCTTGATAATGATCTATAATACTTAAAAGGTCAGGGAGATAGTGGAGTTGAGGGATTTGCCAAGACCAGGATTGTTCACTTGCTTCTTTTAGGATTTTCTGATATCTTGGGAGTTTTTTTTCATTTCGCTGTTTTTTTTGAGATCTTTCTGCTGGCCAAAAATACAAATCAGTGATTCAGATTTCTGCTGATTTTTGAAGAATGAGTTCTAATTTATCGGTATGATTAGGCACTGCAACTGCTAATGCTACTGGGCTGATCTTTTCTATTGGACTGATCTGTTGCAAAACTTGAGCAGTAATTTTCTCTTTACTCCAGGACTGGAGAGCAACTTGATATCTGAGATTTCCCTGCTCAGTTTGGAGGAAAAACTCATCTCCTACTTTCATCCTCAGGACTCTATTGATTTGATAGAAAAGTTCCTCATTGTCTAGTATGGTGAGCAGTTTTCACTGCACTTGAAACTCTGGGAGGATAAAAAGTTGCATGCTAGCTAGAAAAGATAAAGATAAACTTATCATAGTTTTATCTCCTTTTTTTTCAAGGAAAAGCCCATTCTCCTAGATTTTTAAAATCTGTTTGATTGGACCTAGAGGAGAAAATTTTAGGAGCTTTCCTTGCATTCATTATTCCAAAAGTTATAATTTTTTGATTATTTCCTAATAGCCAAGCATATCATGCAATTCAAACTTCAAGCCAATTATCAGCCAGCAGGAGACCAACCCCAAGCCATTGCTCAGATCCAGCAATCTTTTGCTGATGGAGATCGTCAGATTACCTTGCTAGGAGCAACCGGGACGGGTAAAACCTTTACCATCGCAAA
>CAYTFB010000049.1:4049-5674 GCA_964437055.1 uncultured Candidatus Peribacteria bacterium | reverse complement strand
TTCCTCTGGAGAAAATGTCCGATCAGAATTTGACCTCAGGGTCTCAAAATACGATCTGCTTGTGCAAAAAAATGTGCTAAATTTTGGAGATGTTCGAGGAGAAAAAATGCTGTCAAAAGATCAAAACTCTGATCCTCAAAGGGCCAAGTTTGTTCTAGATCGCAGACTACTTTTTTGATCCTGCCGGGATGTTTGGAGAGAAGTGATTTGGCAATATCACAGGCGATATATTGGTCAGGTTTGATTTTACTGAGTTGGGGATACATTCTCCCATCACCTGCTCCCAGATCTAGCACACAATAATCCTTCCTCTCTCTCGGAACAAGTCTATTGAAATCTAAACTATAAAAAGAATCCAGATGTGATCGCTGTTTTTTGTACTGTTCTGCGCTGAGATTGTAGCCTTCTTCTGAGCTGAGGAGCTCAACATGTTTGCTATCATAGGCCATTTTTTTTGAAAATTAGCGATGCTAAAAAAACTCTCTAATGCTGATCTTACCAGCTTTTGACAAATCTCAGATCTCCATTGGTAAAATATCTGATATCTTTGATCCCATATCTTACAGCAGCTAATCTATTGATCCCCATCCCAAATGCAAAGCCAGTTCGTCACTCTTTTGGGTCGATTCCTGCATTGATAAGAACATTGGGATGCACCATCCCTGCTCAGAGGATTTCCATCCATTTGGACATGGTCTTTTGTCCAGTTTTGGGATCAGTGTATTCGTATCTCGTATCTACTTCAAATCATGGCTCCACAAAGGGGAAAAAAGCTGGTCTCATTCTGATTTCTACCTCTCTTTTGAGGGCAGCAGAGAGAAAACTGGTCAGTACTGATTTGAAATTTCAGATGCTGATGTTTTTGTCGATATAGATCCCCTCAAACTGATAAAACATCGTATCATGCGTGGCATCCATCGCATCAAATCTATAACATTTTCCTGGCAAAACTGCTTTGATCGGGAGTCCATATTTTTTGATCACATAGTTTTGAGCAGCAGAAGTATGGGTTTTGAGGACATAGTTTTCTCCTCTCTCATCTATTTTATCCACATAAATCGTATCATGCATCTCCGTAGCAGGATGGGAAACTGGGATATTCACAGTTTCAAAATTTTCAAATTTGCTCACCACATCTGTCCCATAATCCACGATAAATCCCATTCCATGAGCAATATCTTCGAGCTCTCTCCTCACCCTAGTCAGCAGAGAAAAATGTCCTTTTTCTACCTCAATGCCTGGTAAAGATCGATCTACGAGATCATTTGCTAGCTGCTGATCGATGGCTTGGCGAGCAAAACTATCAGCTTTGATTTCATAGGCTTGGCTGAGTTCTTTTTTGGTCTGAGTAAGTTTTCCTCCTTGGATCTTTCTCTCTTCAGGATCCAGATTCCCGAGATTTTTCATAGCCAAGGAAATACTTCATTTTTTACCCAGATATTTTTGATATCGAGTTTCGAGAGCTTCTGGAGTAGCACAAGCTTCTAATTGGGTTAGTAATTCTGTGATATGTTCCATTCGTACAAAAAAAGATAAATAATCTAGCTATGAGATTACTATTTCTCCCCTATTTTTCAAGGAAAAGAACAAGAAAAATCAGATTTTGGATCCTAGTTGTTTATTTT
>CAYTFB010000049.1:0-3949 GCA_964437055.1 uncultured Candidatus Peribacteria bacterium | reverse complement strand
AAGATAAACATTTTTGGATTTTAGAAAAGTAAAAACTTAGCTTAGAAATAATGTTTTGCTCAGATAAAGCAAGAGATTCCCTTTTTTATGTTTAAAGTTTGCATTTAGTGGAGATAAATGTAGTATTTTAGAGAATTTATCTTTTTCCAAGAACTCAAGAGATGCAAACTATCCCATTACAGTTTTACAATACCCTCACTCGCCAAAAAGAAACTTTCGTTCCACTCTATGAAGATCCTAATTATACCGGACCGAGTAAAAGTCAGGTTGGACTCTACTCTTGTGGCCCTACCGTGTATGCAACTGCCCATATTGGAAATCTCAGAGCGACTTTTACTGCTGATCTAATTAGAAATACGCTCAAGATTTTTGGCTATCCAGTCCATACAGTGATGAATATCACGGATGTAGGGCATTTGGTTTCTGATGCGGATGAAGGAGAGGATAAAATGCAAAAAGGAGCTCAAAAAGACGGAATCACCGCTCGAGCAGTTGCCCAAAAATATGAACAGATTTTTAGAGACAATTTGACTCAGCTCAATATTGATTTTTTTGATACCATACCGAGAGCTACCGAGCATATTGCAGAGCAGATTGCTATGATTGAAACCTTGGAAAAAAAGGGATATACTTATAGTGTTCCAGGGGATGGTATCTATATGGATACAAGCAAAGTAGAGGAGTATGGAAAACTGATGGGACCCAATTATAAAAAAAGATTGGCTGATCTCCAGGCAGGAGAGAGAGTAGAGATGAAAGGAAAGAAAAATCCCACAGACTTTGCGCTTTGGAAATTTTGTCCTAAAACAGAAAAAAGAGATATGGAGCGAGATTCACCCCGAGGGAAAGGATTTCCGGGACGACATATCGAATGTAGTGCAATGTCGAGTAAATATTTGGGGACTCAATTTGATATTCATCATGGGGGAGCAGATCATATTACCATTCATCATCCCAATGAAATTGCTCAGTCAGAATCTTGTTTTGATGGGAAACCTTGGGTAAAATATTGGATTCATAATGAGTTTCTCCAGGTAGATGGAGGGAAAATGAGTAAATCTTTGTGAAATATGTATATCCTCCAAGATATTATCGATAGAGGATTTTCTCCACTAGATCTGAGATTTTTCTTTTTTATGGCTCAATATGGAAATTTTCAGAACTTTACCCGAGATGCACTCCAGCAAGCTCAAAAGACCAGAGCCAACTGGATCAAAAAACTCTCAAATAAAGCTGACCTTGTTGATTTACATTCTCCAGTTTCCTATCAGGATTTTGCTAAAGATTTGGATGAGACAGGAAAGCAATTTTTAGAGCAGCTGATACAGGCGCTTGCAGATGATCTTAATGCACCCAAACTCTTTGCTCTCATCGCAGCTGCGGATAAAGATCAGGAAAGTGTATTACAAGTCCTATCGCGACTCGATCAGCATTTACTCAAACTAGAACTTTTCCAAGCTATCGAGGAAGCATCACTTGAGATTCCTGTAGAGATTACTCAGTTGGCAAACCAGAGATTGCAAGCAAAAGCTGATCAAAATTATGTATTAGCAGATCAGCTGAGATCTGAGATTAAATCCCAAGGACGAGAGATCAAAGATCTCCCAGATCGTTATGAACTTTCTCCTCTTTAATTCTAAATATTAAGCTAAAAAATATGAAAAAAATCTGACTTTTCTTTTTTATTTTTCTACTCTTGAGCAGTTATGGATGCGGAAAAAAAACTCCTCCCGCAACAATGACCTGAGATCAAGCTGTCTTGGAAGATCAGGAATTAGGAGTAGAAGTTGCAGAAGAAAACTCTGAACAAGGCTCTGAACAGACTGATAGCCAAATAGAGGATTGAGTGGTAGCTGAATCTGAAGTTTTTATTGAAGAATGATCTTGAGATAGTGAACAAGTATCAGTAAGGAATCCAGCAGAGAGATTTAAAGCCGAAAACTGCAACCGTTATCGAGCATTAACTCAGTGTATTATCTCCAAAGCTCCCGTAGAAAATCAAGCAATCATGCAAGAAAAATTGGAGGAAAAGCTCCAAGTGTGGGACCATCTTTCTTCACCAGATCAGTATCAAATTTGTAAAGAAGTTTTGGAGCATGAGCAGACGATCAAAGTGCTAGAGCATTATCAAAATCAGGGGTGTGAGATCTAGTTTCTCTTGTTAGAGACTTTTGATATAAAAAAGCACTAGTCAGTTGCTTTTTTTCTTTTTCTTACAATAATTGTGATGAGCAATAAAATCAAGGCTGCTAGCAAAGCAATAGCCAAGACTAATATTGCATAGATGTCATAGATCCCATAGCAAGGAAAAGAGCTAGCAGGCTCTTGGAGGCAAGGATGATAGCGATTGATAATCGGTCCAATTGCTATGATAGAATTGATTTCTAGAAGCAGCGTGATGAGTAAAATTAAGCAAAGAATGCTCAGTGTTGTTATTTTCTGCATTTTTTATAAAATACAAATTAAACTTATTTGGTACAAATCCTTCCTATTTTTTTATGCTTTCTTTGTCATTGCGAGGAGCGTAAGCGACGTGTCCCCGTTTCAGGGGATTTCACTTCGTTCAACAATCCTGTAGAGTTTGGTAATGAATTGTTTCAGGATTCCTCTACTTCGCTCGGAATGACAAGCGGTTAAACACTGGATCGCTTCGCTGTGCTCACGATGACGGAGCGCTATTCTACAAATCCCTCCTATCCTCCCTTTCTCAAGGGAGGAAATGCTGAGAGTCTCACACCCGGGTGGAAATAGGAAATAATAGATACCACCCGGGTGGGGAAGAAATATTTTTTACTTTTTTTTCATCCAATGAAATCCAGAATAGAGGAGTGGATTGAGCGGAATATCAAAATTTCCAAAATGTTCTATCTTGGTGCCTCCCAGTGATTCTTTAAATTTACTCACTCCATTGAGCGGATGATCGGAGAATCCTGTCGGAGCACCTCCCATGAGATCAGCATATTTGAATCCATATTCTCTGGCCCATTCAAACATCGCATATTTGAGATAGTGATGTCCTCAGATATTGGTAAATTTTCTATTGGTAAAGCCATAGAGATAGACGATGGTATCTTGATTGTAGAGACAAATGCTCCCTGCGATCATCTCACCATCTAATTCTGAGATAAAGACATTGCCTGCATTATGCGTTCTCAAAAATCTGAGCAAATCATCATATTGCTGTTTGGTAATGGTAGAAAATCCTTTTCCTCCTGCAGTCTCTCTCCACTTATCAAAAAAAAGATCGTATTGGTCTGGAGACGCGAATCAGATTTTTACTCCTCTTTTGATTGCTTTCCTCACTCTCTGAGCAGCACCAGAATTCATCTCTGCCAAGAGCTCTTCATTGCTTTTACTAATATCAAAGATGATACTACTTTGTGGCATGTTTTCTCTAAATGCAGTTTTGAGCTGAAAATCTTGGAGCATTCTAGATCTAACATTGAGTCTCATTTGTTTCATATCTTCCAAAAAATTCTCAGCTCTCGCCCCACAATTTTCAAATCTGATCATCTCATTGATAATTCCGAGTTGGAAAGAAATATTTCCCCACGCACTACTAAAAGTTTTTTTTAGCTTCTGAAGTTCTGATTTGACATATTCTTCATCTTCTGGAAGCTCTACACCCATGATCTGAAATTGCTGAAAAAGTAAGGGTCAGACTTGTTTCTTTTTGACTAAAGTGAAATATTCTTTATCAAAAAGCTTGATAAAAAGATGAGGTCTTTGATAGACCTGAATCTGGATATCTTTTCGTAAAGGTGATTGGTAGAGATTGTACACGAGTAGTCCTTTGCCAAGTAAAGATAAGGAAAGGATATTGATATTTCTCTCAAAATCAATGGAGATATTTTTGAAAAATGATCTGTATATTAAATGATTTATTTCCAAAATAAAAAAAAGAAGCGTGCTTCAACCTTTACTTGATACCTAGTGGGAGCCAGGTAGT
>CAYTFB010000048.1:0-5765 GCA_964437055.1 uncultured Candidatus Peribacteria bacterium | reverse complement strand
ATTTCATCCCACCTAGGATCTACATCTCCCGTCGGTACTGCGATGATTTTGGGATCATCTCCTGCATTGTCATAGGTATAGAGGATCCCAATCGGTCTGGCTTTGACCAAGCATCCGGTAAAGGTTGGATTGGTAGTGATGAGACAGACATCACAAGGATCTCCATCCTCAGAAAGGGTTTGTGGGATAAATCCATAGTCTACGGGATAATACATGCTATGATGAATCACACGATCTAGCTTGAAGCAGCCCAAATCATGATCATATTCATATTTATTATTGGATCCTTTTGGGACATCGATGATGACATTGATATATCCTTTTTTTCTATCTACAAAGGCTGGTAGATCGTGTACTAAGTGCATGGTGATGATTGAGAAATAAATCTAAAAAAACTGAAAATCAGAATCTAAAGTATAAAGCTTTTGGATTTGATTTCAATGAAAAAATAGCTATAGTGCTGAGTGATTGTAGTTTTACTATTTTTTTATTTACTTTCAAAGAGTTTTATATGTTACATTATTTTCAGGGATCATTAGCAACTTACTGAGAGGACAGCTATCTTCTCAATGAGCAGTTTTGAGTCCAAGTATTTTATAGTGGATCTCAGCAGCAAGGAGTATTTTTTCTCTATCCTTATCTAGAGGAGCAGAAAAAGACTTTTAGCTACTTTGCTTTTGACACTGCAGCACAAAAATCCTTTTTTGAAAAAATGCTCAAAATCTCTGGAGTCTGACCGAAAACCGCATTCCAGCTTGCCCAACTAGATCCTCAAGCGATGCAAAAAGCAATCGATCAGGTTGATTTTTCTTTTTTTCAAAGTATCCCAGGGATTGGACCCAAAAGTAGCAAAAAAATCCTGATAGAACTCAAAGATCATTTCCAGGCCAGTGATCTCTATGTCGGCAATCAACAGCAAAAAATCCTGGACGCTCTCAGCAAAACTTTGAAGACTCTCGGCTATGATGCCAATCAGGTCAAAGAGCTCTTGAAACAGTATCCCGGAGATCTTCTCAATGATGAAAAATCAGTGATTATCAAACGAGTGATCGGAAAGCTATAATTTTTTTGACTTTTATGTTTTATTTTTCTAAAGTCAATAATTTTTAGTAATTTTTGATGATAATTGCTGGTTTTTTATCTTAGATGATCAAATATTTTTGTAGAAAAGTAAAAAAAAGTTATACTTATGGAGAGTATTTTTTTATTTACTTTGTATCTATTGATGTATAAAAAACTAAAGATATTGGCCTTGGCCTTCATGATCTCACTGGTTCTGTGAGTTTGAATGCAAGAAATTTCTGCACAATCCAATTCTACGATTGACAGTAATATCCAAAAGGCGGTAGAGGAGCTAGCAGAGCTCAAAAAGAGTGTTCCACTCATTGCTGATGAACTTTTTGTTTTGGATAAAAAGCAGAAAGAAGAAGGAGATGGAACTCTCCAAGAAAGTTATAGAGAAGTGAGAGCTGAGGTAGTAAAAGTGATCCAAGATTTGGATCGTTCTAGTAAAGAAATTTCTGTCAAATTACAAGAATTTTCTTCCATCTTGGTCCAACTTTCTTCTACAATCAAACAGCTAGAGCAGACTCAAGACCATCTTCAGGTTGGGAAAAAATACCTTGATCAGCTTCTTTTTCTGGTATATAAACTAGAGAGGGAGATCTATGATGAACATGGAGAACAGCCAGATTTTTTGAAATTGTTTATCAAATCAGATAATATTCCTGCTACCTTGGTAGGACAAGATATTTTAGAGTCTTTGCTCGTACAGGTGAAAGATTTAGTCAATCAAGCTAGTTATCAAGAATCTGAGAAAAAAAAGCATTTGGATAGAATTACCAATCTCAAAGTAAAAGCTCAGCAATCGATAGATCAGTATATCACAGAAATTGCTAAACTTCAGGAAAAAAAGGAGTATCTACTCAATTTTATGGAACTGTACAAAGAAAAACAGGTACTAGGAATCACTGCACAGACGAGTGCATTTAAAGTCGTGAATGATGAAGTATTGCAGCTCATGGATGCTATTGTCAAAAAAAACTATCAAAATAAAAGACAAATCGATGCAGCTCTCAAAACTCTCAGAGAAGAGGAAAAGTCTTTTAGCTTTACTGGATCTGAGCTTGCTTGGCCGGTGTATCCAGTAGAGAGAGTGGCAAATGTTTTTAATGATCCTGAATACGAAAGAGCTTATGGGATGAAAAATAATTTTCTCCAACTGACGGTAGAGCAGGGATCTCCAGTCTATGCAATGCATGATGGAGTAGTCTATCATATCGTAGAAAAAAAGAATGCAATCAATCGAATAATGATTTTGCATAGTAATGGATATGTGACGAGCTATGCTTATCTGAATAATATTGCTGTAAAGGTGGGAGATTTGCTCAAAAGAGGACAATTTATCGGACTCAGTGGAGGGGAACCTGGTACTTATGGAGCTGGGTTTGTTTCTGAGGGACAAAATCTGACCTTTCAGATCTTTAAAAATGGAGTAGCATTGGATCCTTTGACGATTCTAGATCTGAGTGTAGTAAAAGATAGATCTACGGTATTGCCAGAAGAATATAGACTAAAATATTTTGCAGATCATTTTGAGAGACCTATTGATGTGAGTAGTTTGCAGCTGATGAAAGGTGATACGGTAGATGAGAGAGCAAAAAATTTCCTCGCATCCTATGCGGTAGGACCCTATAAAACGCTCTCTTTCCGAGATAGTGTGGTGGTAGGAACCAATATTGATAGAGATATGGTGATCTGTGTGGCATTTGCAGAATCTACTCTTGGGCAGTATCTCTCTACCGACAACAACATTTGAAATGTTGGAAATAATGATAGAGGAGATAGAATTGCTTACAATAATCCTTATTATGGAGCGAGGATGATCCCTCTAACTCTCAATAATCAGTATCTAGGACATTATCATACGATCAATCAACTCTCCAGATATGGAAATGTTGATGGAAGTATTTATGCCTCTAGTCCGATCAATTGGCAGACCAATGTGCTCAAATGTCTTTCAAAGATCAAAGGTTACTATGTACCAGAGGATTTTCCTTTTAGGACTGGAATAAAGCCGGTTTTGAATACGGTATCTACTACTGAATAGGATCTCTTTATAATATTTTACTGCTTATTGATTAGATGTAAAGAAGGAAAATCTCTCAAAAAAATTGACAAATAAAATGATATTGCTATACTAGTAGAGATGATTATACAGATGAGAAATATCTATTAGAAAAAAAATATAAAAATCTTTTATCCCTCCTGATTATCCTCATGCAAAAGGCAAAAAAAAGCTGAATCTTCTTTAGAGATGTATCCAAACTTTTCTGGATTCTCATCCCTGCTATGGGGATGTTTCTCTTGGTTTACTTTATGGGAGTGCTGAGCCCTATTCAATCTCAAAATAATCAAAATCTCCAAGTAGGAGGGATTGAAAACAAGGTTCAGTATCTGACTTCTTTGGTTTTGACCACTCCTTCGGGTAATGAGCTTTTTCTCAATTATGATGAAGCAGGACATTATCTCAAAATCTGAGGAACGATCAATGCAGATGAGATCAGTATTGGCTCAAATATTGGATCTCAGGGGAGTGCTATCTTGGGAGGAGAGGGAAGTAGTCTCAATAATGTGGATAATGCTACTCTAGTAGGAGGAAACCAAAATACCGTGAGTAATATCAATAATCCGACTTTGCTCTGAGGACAAGGAAATGAAATTTCTAGTGACTGAGCTATTGGAGAACTGGTAACGATCTTGGGAGGAGAAGGAAACACAATCAATGCTAGAGGAGGGGAAAATATTACTATCGTAGGAGGAGAAAATAATACTATTATCCCTGCAGCTTGAAGTAGTGCAGATAATATCGTAATTTTTGGATCTGAAAATCAGGTTCGTTCTCAAGATACAGTCATTTTATGACAAAATGTAGCTGTTGAGGGTGGGGTAGAAAATATTTTTGTGTGGTCTCAAAGTGATGATGATTTTAAACCTAAAACATCAAATGCTTTCTATGTAAATACAAAAAATGGTCTGATCCTCAATAAAACAACTGGAAATGCTTCTGTGGATCTGGCTGGAGCAGTAAAGACGATCCAATATCCTGATAATTTATCCAATACTGGAAATGTAGCAGAAGGAACTTTGATCTATGTCGAGAGTGGTTCTCTTTCTGCTTTTTGTGGATATGATGGGAATCTCTGGGTGCCTTTATCTGAGGATGCAAGCACCCATTGGCTGTGTTTTGGATCTAATCAAGATGCCTGTGTTGGGCCTTTGCCAAAAAATATTGGGGATGCTAGTCATGGAGGCAGTGTGGTATGAACTCTGGCTAGTAATGGGAGTGATGTGAGTAAATTTAGCTCTGATAACTATGTTCCGAGACGAGATGCAGAATTGGGAGACTGGGTAAAAATTCCTTGGACTTTCAATACTCTTGATAGAGATACTTGTGCTTATGGTTGTGGGATCGGATTCCATCCTGGAGATGATGGTTTAGATGGTCTTTATATAGGAAATTGTCAGGCTTGTAGCCCGATTCTAAATATGTATGACTGGAAAACTGCTGGAGTAGGAAAAGATAATTGTGATTTTGGTTGTAAGGCAAGCTTTGCTTATGATGGAGCAGATAGGACTTGTGAGGATTGTGCTCGCGGAACCTATACAGCACCAAATGGACATCAGTTGACAAGCTGTAGTGACTGTACTAAACCACAGACGATCTGAATCGCTACAGAAGGTTTTAAAGACTGGGTAAGTAATGGAGTAGGAATCAATCAGTGTGATTATAACTGTAAGCCTAGATTTTCTTATGCATTCAATGGTACTACTGGGGGAAATACTTGTACACGATGTGCAGTAGGTACTTATTCTCCTGGAGACCAAACTCCTAGCTGTGAAAATTGTAATAATAGACAAACAATAATCAACTATAGTGTCAATGGGGTAAATTCTTCTCTAGATCCTTCTCGTTATACCAGCAATGGAGATGCGATCAATACCTGTAGCTGGGAATGTAAAGCAGAACTGGGGCTAGAAAAGAATGCTACAAGCTGTGTCTGTCCTAGTGGTCAGCATTTAGAGCTAGGAGTATGTACTCTAAATACTAAAAGAGTAACTTGTGGAGGTAATATTCCTCTAAATGCTTATGCAATCCCTCCTTCTAATCTAGATGGAAGGATGGAAATTATCCGACAAGGTAGCTGGACAAATGGATCCTGGCCATCTGCACTCAGTCGATCCTATAATGCTGGAGGAGTGAGTAATGCAAGCTGTAAATGGGAATGTAATGCAGGATTTGAAATCAATAAAAACAATAATACAGAATGTATGGCAAAAACGATCACAGTAGCTTGTGGAGGAAGTATGCCTTCCTCAGCAAATAATGTTTTATGAAGCAGCAGTTATACTCAGACCTGGAATGGTTACAATTATACTCCAAGCAAAAACTGGACTCAAGTGAGTGGTACTCCTGGAGAGTGTCAGTATAGAGCAAAAATCATCTCTCAGTGTGGTAGTGCGGATGGAGTAGCATCAAAATATAAACCTACAGTAGGACTTTGTGATGCAAATGCTACAACTACTCCTGTGGTATCAGAGTCTAGTACTCAGTGGAGCTGGACCTGTAGATCTAGTGATAATGTGACTCGTTCTTGTGCAGCTCCTAGATTGGCACTAGAGTGAGGAGCATGTAATCCATCTATCAATGGAACTACTCAGACTTCACTTTCATCCTCTCCAAGTCTCTGTGCAGAAGGAAGTGT
>CAYTFB010000047.1:0-5857 GCA_964437055.1 uncultured Candidatus Peribacteria bacterium | reverse complement strand
GAGCATTTCAGATTATTGGGCAGCTCTGGAATAGTTATATCGTTTTGCAATCGGACAAGATGCTCTACTATATCGATCAGCATGCTTTGGCGGAGAGGATCGCTTACGAAGAGATGAAAAAAAATCAAAATCTGAGTCCAGAACCGCTTCTCCAGCCAGTCAAATTTACTGTGACTCAGGTAGCAGGACTAGAAGAAAAGCTCATTCAGCTCAATCAGCTCGGATTTGATATCGAACTTTTGGGGGAGAATGCAATCGTGGTGTACAAAATTCCTCAGGTTTTTCTCAGTTATCCAGTAGATCTCGAAAAACTATTTAATCATATCCTCTATCTAGAGGAGATCAAGTTTGATCATGTCTTGGATGGGATCTATGCTACGAGGGCTTGCAAGACTTCGATCAAAGCGGGACAGAAATTGTCGCTGATGCAGATGCAGCAGCTCGTCAATGATGGGTTTGATAGTATCCCTGGATTATTTGTCTGTCAGCATGGGAGGCCGTTTTTTGTGCAGGTAGAGAAAAAGGAAATTGATAAGCTTTTTGATAGATAGAAGAAGTATTCTATACTTTTAACCAATCAAATAATATTCAACAAGCTTCCTTGATTTCTTGATTTTTATTAGTTTTATAGCAACTATCAAAAATTAGAATTAAATCTAACTTTGTTGCTAATTTATTATCTAGTATTATATTAACTATTGCTTTTAATTCTAAGCTTTTTTTAGTTTCATATGTTGTATTTGTTGGATATGTGATCATTTCTTCACAACTTGTTTGAGTTTTATTCCAAATATATCATTCTTTGCATTTACAATAACCAGGATCTCATTCTATAGCATTAGGTCAATATTCCATTTTACAAACCTCATTTGGATCTTTTTTTATACAACTTGTTTTGGTATCATTCCAAATATATCATTCATTGCAGTAGCAGTTTTCTCAAATACCGTAGCTATTTATTCAATAAGTTTTTTGACAAATTTCGGTAATTGAAAGTATAAAAATATTGTCATAAGAATTAGCGCAAGCAAGAACATTATAAGTATTTAGATTTGGAGATAGGAAATTATTTATACTTAAATATCCCCATTTTCAATCTAAAGTAAATATTTTAGGAGGATAAGATGCATATTGGTTAAATGCACTATAAAGACTATATTTTCCTCAAAAATCTCAAAATTCATTGTGTATGGAATCTGTGGAAAATCTACTTCAATAAGATCAATAACTATTAATAATAGATTCTGAGTTAAAAGATTCAGTTACTGTTCCTATAAATTTTGTTCGCCCTCCTCCAAAAGAACTATATCAAAAGATACTAGCTCAGTATATCTCATTACAAAATGATGCCTTTGTGGATGCTGAAAAGATAAATAGTGAGACTACTAGTATAGTTATTAGGTGTTTCTTCATGAAAAAATATCAAAAAAACTAAAGTGTTTTCAGTAAAGTATATTTGTGTATATATGTATTTTAATAAACCAATCAATACTTTTTTTTACAAAATAGGGAATCTTAAGATTTATATAATGAACTTGAAATTATAATAAATAATATTATATACTCAGTGAAACTTTTATTTAAATAAATGTTATTAAAAAAATGAAAAGAAATATGTTAATATTAATTATGACATTTTCATTAGTTTTTTTAGTTGGTTGTTCTAATAAAGATGAGATAGAGGAGTTGAAGAGGCAAAATTTATTGTTGCAACAACAATTAGAACAACAAAATACTCTTTTAGAGTATCAATTAGAACAACAAACTTTAGAAAATGAGAAAAAAGAACAAGAAAGGTTAGATAAAATTAATTTTGAAAATAATATAAAGTGCCAAGAAAGATGAGATGAACTAAAAAAACAGTATAACAATTTTCATTCAGCTTATTATCATGAGTATGAAAATAGATGTTATGTAAGATATTATGAAAAAAATATTCTTAAAGATGCACCTATGGATGAAGTATGAGTTGTAAAGTTAGAAACACCTTTGATGAATTGAAGTTATGAAATTAAGCATGGAATTAATTTTAGGATGACTCCATGAACTAGTTGAAGAATAATACAAAAAATAGATCCGACAAATATTGTAGATATTATTGATTATACTTACGTAGATGGAGAACTTTGGTATTATATTAATATGTATGGAACTCGTTGATGGATATCTTCCGTAGCTTTTTAATTAAAAATGAATCTTCGAAACTTTACTCTTTCAAACTTTTCTTTGCATTCCACCATAATCCCCAAAAGATCAGGGCAGCGATAAAATAAAAGAGCATTCCTCAAAATCAAAGACTAAAGCTCTACTACTGCATAAGACTCCTGCGCGAGCTGGACCAACTTTGCTGGTAGCTGTGCCGCTACCTTTTTTGGGTCGATAAAATCCTGATAGGCATCTGCTTTACCTGCTCCGATAAAAAATACGATTGCCAAAGCCATTTGAGAGATCATCGCTGTAGAAATCGTGATGCGATGAGGTGGTGCTTTGGGAGAGTCCAGAATCTCCAAAAAATTTAGCTCTGGCTCAGAGAGTAAAGCATGCCCAGGAAAGAGAGATGCAATGTGTCCATCTTCTCCCACTCCAAAGAGCGCAATATCGATCTTTGCTACTTTCTGACTATAGTCCTGTGCTGGCTGAGGATGCTCTGGATCGATCGGGATAATTTGCTCGGCTCTGATGAGCTTTTTTGTTAGCAGAGGAGCAAAAAATTTCTGATACACTGCTCGATAGTTGCTTTCTGGATCATCTAGTGGAACTATTCTTTCATCTATAAAACAAAATCTGATACCTTATTTCATTTGGCAAGCAAGTCTTTTGTCTTTGTTTGTATAATACTAAATTGTTCAATAATGGCACTATTTTCCTGTCCTTCTCCTAAAAAATCTTGTAGACATCTTTGGTATTCATCTTTACAGATATGATAAGATTTAGGAGGAAATGAATAAAAATATTCTGTAAAATCTATTGTTTCTCCTTTACGAATTTTATCTCTAAAGTATTCTAAAGTAATATATTCTTGAGATTTTTCAGATTCTTGAAAAGTTTCTAATTCTTGAGAAATTTGAGCCTCTTGGATTAACATTTCTTTTTTACTTTCCTTTGGAAAACATCCTGTAAAAGAAAATACTGAAAAAATTAGTAAAATATATATTATTTTTTTCATTAAACTTTTTTATAAAAAACTAAACATTTAAATGTTTATGAAAAATAATATAAAAAGCTAGAGCAACTCTTTACTTTTTCTATATAACAAGAAGTAGAATAAATTAAAAAACAAATGCAAAAGTTTATATTACTTCGTTAAAGAGAGTTATTTCATAATCAAAGATAGCATACTCAGAGACTGCACCAATAAATAAATGTTGAATTTGGTCAATATTTGAACTGGTGAAATAATAGTCTTTAAGAGCAATTTTTTTTGTCTCACCTGCTGCAACATAAATATAATCATCTTTGAATCCATTATCCTCATTCATATCTACACTAATAATCCTGATTTCTACTTCTCCAGAAAGGACTGAGATGTCTAAAACAGCACCCTCCTTAGTTTCCTTATCAAAATCAAAAGTATAATTATTTGTTTCCTTCGTATAACCTACAGTTTCATCAGAAAGTGCAAATAAAATAGCATTCTCTTTTTTGTAGGAATATTCCCTGCTAATAACATATTCATTCAATGTTTCTGGGATATTCGTTGGGATATAAATATTTAATCCTGGATTATCTGAGTATTCTAGCCTCCAAGATTGTTCAATAAGCTCATTTTTTGTGAGTTTTGGGGTCTCAATCGTATCTTCTGATCAAGATAACTCTTCTACACTATCAATAGTAGAAAAGTTTTGTCCGCATCCTGATAATAGAAACGCACCACCAAGCAAAAGAAATCAATACATTAATTTCATTGGATTAGTTTAATTAATAAAAATTTATATGGTATATATAAATTTCTACCTATAAAAAACAAGAGGAAGCTCTTCAATGATGGGTTTGATAGTATCTCTGGATTGTTTGACTGTCAGCATGGGAGGCCGTTTTTTGTGTAGGTAGAGAAAAAGGAAATTGATAAACTTTTTGATAGATAGAAGATTTTTTAGTTAAAAAAATCCAGATATTAAAATAACATCCGGTTTTTTTAAATTGCCTAAAATATTGTTTTAAAAATCTATTTTAGTTATAAATGCTAAAAATAATACTCTTAATACTTGAAAGTACACTATTTATTAAGATTGCTAAAAAATGAAGAACTTCCATCTGGATTATTAATGTCAAATCCTATATAGTATCCGAAATATAGAGGAAGATCAACATACATTCATATTGTATAATAGGTATCTGGTGTAGTATTGCGTCGTACATAGATATCATGATTGTCTGCAATTATTTTTACATCACCTTTTTTGATCATCTCTTGGAGGTTTTTCCCTCCTGCTAAAGGTTGTCTGATAAAGTTAGATACGTCTCAGGTATATCACAATGAGATAGTGTTTTCTACTGTCTCCTCTAGATATTTTGGGTTTGATTGATAGTAGATTTTTCCTTCTTGGTCAAAATAGAGATCTGTAGGGATTGTCTTGAGTTGTTTGTCTTGTATCACTTCTTTAAAACTCTTTCCTTTTGGAATCTTCTCAGATGATATTTGAAGGATAGTTTCATTTCACTTTCTCGTAGTTAAAGACGAAATGTTTCTATAAAAATCTCTATGTTGATCACTATCTAATGACAGCATAATCTCTCCATAACATACAGTACTATCTAATATCTCATTCAATTCATTATATACAAATTCTCTATCTCTAGGGGGGGCATTGTGTATTGTTTCTTTACTACGTTCATATTTATTTCTTCTTTGTTCACAGAGAGAAGTATGGAGAAAATCTCTTCCAGCTTCGGGTACTGGAATGGTTTTTTCTCTAAGGATGTGAGGAACAAGAAAAGAGAGTGAAAGTTCTGGGATGTTCACAATACTATATTCGTAGTCTTGTGTTGCATAAAGAGGGAAATGTAGAGGATTTTTTATAATATCTGCTACTCCAAAGGCAGTAAGACGCTCTTCATCGCTCAGTTTCCCAATCGGAGTCACTATAATTCCTCCTGTTCCTACCTTTTCCCATTTTGTTTGTATGAAAGGAAAATTGCTCTTCAAAAAGCTTGTACAATTTTTTTGAATGATTGAATTTTTGTGTGTGTTTGCACAGGTTGAAAAGATATCGTACAGTTGATCTAGGATTTCTTTTGCGCTCTTAGTTCTCGTTTGCTTTTCTAAGATTTGGGTCGTTAATGTAGAAAATAATTCAGTTGAAGGTTTTGCAACACTCACTCAGATACTGAAAATAAAAATCCCCAGAAAGAGTGCTCCTTTTGTTTTATTCATAGAGTACTGTAGATGAAGTAAAGATAGTTGTATATATAAGGATGCTAGTCGTTTTTTCAAGTAGAAAAAAAGAGGGAAAGATATACTTCCCCTCTTTTGAATGGCCTTAGAATAGTTCTATATACCACTATGCATAAAAGCTACATTTGCAGTATTATTAGAGCTAATTTCAATTGCCTTGTCAAACAACTCTTCCCAAGTCAGAATGATAATATTATTATCTCCAAAAAGAGGTGTAGCTGCTTCTGACACTTTTGTCACTTTCACTTCATCATCGGAAACTGCCCAGACAGTAAGAATATTGTCTTTTATTTGTCCAGATCCCCACTTAGTCGTTGCAGCATATACTACAACAGGATATTCTCTATTTTTAATAAACCTATGGATATCAAATTGAAAATATGCTTCATCAACGGAAGAATATCTTTTAAAGTAGGATCCCCAATCATATTGACCACATAATAATTCCAGAGTTGAGTTTCC
>CAYTFB010000046.1:0-6055 GCA_964437055.1 uncultured Candidatus Peribacteria bacterium | reverse complement strand
GTTCCAGATTTGATCGCAGGGAGGGAAAGATTTTTTGATTTAACCAGATAAATCACACTCGGAATGGTAAAAATCGTATCTAGTCCATATTCACGAAACAGTCTTTCTTTGATAATATCCATATGCAACATCCCCAAAAAACCACAGCGAAATCCTAGTCCAAGAGCTTTACTATCCTCCATCTCATACTCGATTGCACTATCATTGAGAGAAAGCTTTTCCAGACTATCTTTGAGTTTTTCATATTCGGTAGAGTCTATGGGATAAACCCCCGCATAAACAAAAGGAGTAATTTTTTTGAATCCTGGGATAAGATGCGTTTTTGCCATTTCTCGAAAATCCTGAACTCCTTTTTCAGCTTTGATACCTTTGATCATCGTATCTCAAATTTTTACTTCCCTTACTGATTTTTGTCCGGTCACAATATAACCGATTTCTCATTCATTGAGAGATTTATCTGGTTGATATTCTGGAATAAAATATCCTACCTCTGTTGGCTCAAAACTATTTTGTGAATGAACCAAAAAAACTTTATCTCCCGCCTGGAAAGATCCCTCTACTACTTTAACATAAGCAAGTACTCCTTTATAAGGGTCAAAGACTGAATCAAAAATCAACGCTCTCGCAATACTCATAAACTCTAGCAAGCAGATAAAAGATAAAATTCTGACCTAGAGCCTAGTGAAAACACTTTTTTTTTCAAGAGCGAATCTATTTGAGGGAGAATCATACAAAAACAAAGCTTTGAGAAAAAGTAAATAGCAAAAACACTTGAAAAAAAGACGGCTTTCTTTATAGTGAAACTGGATTAATTTTTTATTATTTAATGTTTTATTTTTATGGCAAACGACAAAAGACCTCTAGATCATGTGAGAAACATTGGGATCATGGCTCATATCGATGCAGGTAAAACTACAACTAGTGAGAGAATTTTATATTATACAGGTAAAAAGCACAAAATCTGAGAAACTCACGATGGTGAATCAGAAATGGACTGGATGGACCAGGAAAAAGAGAGAGGAATTACTATTACCTCTGCAGCTACAACCTGTTTTCGACATGATCATCAAATCAATGTAATTGATACCCCAGGACACGTGGATTTTACGATTGAAGTAGAGAGATCTTTGAGGATTTTGGATGGTGCTGTAGCTCTTTTGGATGGGTCCTCAGGAGTAGAACCACAGACAGAAACGGTTTGGAGACAAGCTGACAAATATCAGGTTCCTAGACTTATTTTTGTAAATAAGATGGATAAAATGGGGGCTGATTTTTTTATGGCAATCGAATCGGTTGCTGCTAGACTTAGCGAGAAAGCAATCCCAATCCAGATTCCTATTGGGAAAGCTGATAGCTTTGAGGCGATCATCAGTCTCGTAACAATGAAAAAATATACTTTCGAAGGAGAAAAAGGAATCGATGTAGTAGAACACGAAATCCCTGCAGATCTTCTTCCTCTAGCAGAAGAATGGAGAGAAAAGATGCTAGATACCATTTCAATGTTTGATGATGAATTGGCTGAAAAGTTTCTAGGAGGAGAAGAAATCGATGTTGCAAGTATCAAAAGAGCAATTAGAAATGGTACTGTACAAAACGAACTCTATCCAATTCTCTGTGGTACTGCTCTAGGAAATAAAGGAGTACAATTAGTTTTGGATGCAATCTTAGAATACCTTCCTTCTCCACTTGATAGAGGAGAAATCAAAGGACACCATCCAGACAGAGAAGAAGAAGAAATCATCAGAAAACCTGAGCTTACAGAACCAGTTTCTGCTGTAGCTTTCAAAATCATGACGGATCCTTTTGTAGGTACATTAACTTTTGTGAGAGTTTATTCAGGTTCTATCAAATCTGGAGACAGTCTACTCAACCCAGTAACTGGTAAAAAAGAAAGAGTAGGAAGACTCCTTTTGATGCATGCCAATAAAAGAGAAGAAATCAATGAAATATCAGCAGGAAATATCTGTGCGTTCTTGGGACTCAAAGATACTCAGACAGGACATACTCTGTGTGATTCTGCAAAACCCGTGATTTTGGAAAAAATGGAATTCCCAGAACCAGTAATTGATATTGCAATCGAGCCAAAATCAAAAGCTGATCAAGAAAAACTTGGGATGGCTTTATCAAAATTGATGTCTGAAGATCCATCATTTAGAGCTCACTCAGATGAAGAAAGTGGACAAACTATTATTGGAGGAATGGGAGAGCTTCACTTGGAAGTAATCGTTGAAAGACTCAAGAGAGAACATAAAGTAGAAGTAAATACTGGTAAACCTCAAGTAGCATATAGAGAGGCTATCTTCCAAACTGCAGAAGGAGAAGGTGTTTTCAAAAAACAAACTGGAGGTAGGGGTCAGTATGGGCATGTGGTTCTCAGACTAGAAAAACTTCCAGAAGATAGCGAAAAAATTTATGAATTTAGTTCTGAAATTAAAGGAGGGGTAATTCCAAATGAATTTATCCCAGCAATCGATAAAGGGGCAAAAGAAACAATGGCTCAAGGACTTTTGGCAGGATACCCAATCATCAATGTAAAAGTAGTTCCTTTCTTTGGTTCTTATCATGATGTTGATTCCTCAGAAATAGCATTTAAGGTAGCTACCTATAAAGCATTCAAAGATGCATTTATGAAAGCAAGTCCTGCATTGCTCGAACCAATTATGTCAGTAGAAATTGTGACCCCTGAGGATTATGTAGGTACTGTGATGGGAGATCTTAGTGGAAGAAGAGGGATCATTCTAGGGCAAACCGCTAGAGGAAATGCTACTGCAATCCAAGCAAAAGTCCCTCTTTCAGAGATGTTTGGATATGCTACAGATTTGAGATCCAACTCTCAAGGTAGAGCTGCTTACTCGATGGAATTCTCCAATTATGAAAAAGTTCCAGAAGGACTTTCTAAAAAAATTATTGAAGAGAGAGCAGGTAAAATGAAAGGAATGGATGAAGATTAATCTTCAGAAAATAGTAAATAAAAATAATCATAAAGAAAAGTTCTCCTATTTATTTGGGAGAACTTTTTTATTAAAGTTTTTTTATCAACAGAGACCAACTTGATCAAGTAATTATTTTTGCTAAGTCAGACTACAACTAAATATTTTTAAAATTATAGAGTTCTACTCCATTGATCATATCAGATTTAATTTCATGATTATTTTCATTTACTTGCAGAATCAAGATTTTATCATCTAGAGAAATATTACCCTTAAATATAATTCTGATCATTTCTTTTCCAATTCTTTTGAGATTCTCATAATTGAAAGACTGAGAAATTTTATATCCTCTCACTCCCCAAATCATACTCAAAAATCTATAAGTTTCATTTTCCTGAGTAAAGGTAATGATTGGAATCTTTGGAGCCAAAGAAGCCAATCTTGCTACTGAATACCCTTCTTTGGTAAAACAAATTACTGCCTTGATATTCATCTCCTGAATCATCCTATAAGCATTAAAAATAATGTAATCTCTCACTTCAAATGCTCACTTTTCTTCAAAACGTATTACTTCTTTTTCTGGGAAAGCAATTTCATTCTGTGCTAAAATTTTTTCTGCTAGTTCAATGTTTGGGAAAACTTCATCCTCAATCACAAAAGTTTCGAGCATATAAGCATCTACTACTTCCTCTGACAAATCCTGAGAAAGCTGTTGAAACTCCTTTTCAAACTGTGCATCATAAAGAGTTTTGGTCTGGCGAATCAGGACTGTTCTACCCTGACTTTTGATCTTTTGGATCAGGGCTTTAAGTGCATCAATATCCTGGTACTGAATTTCTGAGTCAATCACAAGGACAATTCCATCTGCAATAGTAGCAATTGTATCCAAATTTTTTCGTCCGGCTTTTGTTTCTATTTTTGCAAGAACTTTAACATTTTTTGCATTATTTTCAGCCAAGAAATCTTTGATACTCTGATAATGTTCTACAGAAGAGGTACAGCTAAGGGAAAAGGTATGTACTCCATACTCTAAACCTCGGAGGATATCCTTTTGATCTCTCTCAGAAATCATATCAGCATGATATTCCAAAACTGAAAAATCAAATCTATCATACTGATAAATTTTAGCTTCCGGAATCTGAATAACCTCTCCTTCCAAAGCATCTGTGGAAGTGCTAAGCACACGAATCACTGCCTTACTTCTGATAAAATATAACTCTGTCCCTACAGCAATATCTTCCAAAAAAGCATAATCAACATAGAGTTTTTGGTCTCCATCCTGTGCATATTCTGAATACTCCAGAGTAATTTTGTCTCCTTTTTGGAGAGAAAGATTGACGGTATTTTTGACTCTAATGTCTTTTCCTTTAGTTTCAAGGATGATGGTTTTACTATTATCTAGTTTCATGATGGTATCAATATATTTTTTATTATTATCATCAAATCCCATAGATAAAGTTATGGTAAAAGCATCCACCATATTTACTACCTTTGAAAGGACTGTTTCTTTGGCCAAAGTAGGTCCTACTCCAGCAATGATTTTTGTAAACCTAAAGTTATTCATTCGCAAGTATACAAAACTAAAAATAAAATTCAGATTCTTTATATTTCAAATCCTCTATAATGAAAGTAAGTTACTATTTTTCTAGATCTACAAAGAGAAAACCAGATTTTTTGACTAAGTTGATGATTGTTCTATCTTTGAGAACGATATTGGCATTTCTATCCACCTGTGTATAGACGATATCATCATTAAGCAAAAGAGGGAGTGTTCTCGATGCATACTGTGCAGGAAGTGAAATCACCAAAGGATCATTCTTACTATGTCCTCAAGCAACATCTACCTTGAGATCTAGGAAAGGAAGTTCTGCAAATGTTTTAACCTGGATAGAAAGTCCGATCTCTTTTTCTAGATTGGAAATACTCGCACCTCCTTTACCAATAATTTTTCCTTTATAGTATTCTGGTATATAAAGATAAAGTGAAGTTCCTTTGATATCAATAAGGAAATTACAAGGCAAAACTTTTGAAAGTTTTTTCTGGATTCCTTCTTTAGCATATTGAGAGACTACTTGTTCTCTGGTAGCTTTAGGAGACATCCCTCCCCCATCAGTATTAATCGGCATTACTACAACCTGCTCTCCAAAGGTATAAATCTCATAAAGAGGTTTTTTCTGGAGAAAACTTGAGATCAGAATCACTGGTCTCGCTAACTCTTCTGAAAGCATCCCATCTGGTACCTTTGCGGTAAGTTCGAGTTGTAAGACTTCAGAAACCTGACCTTTATCGATAAAAATTACCGTATCAATAATCTGAGGGATCATCCCCATTTCAATGGTTCCAATAAATCTCTGGATCCCATCAACTGGCTTAGTTGCATGGATAATCCCCACCAAACCAATTCCTGTCAATCTCAAATCTTTGAATAGTTCAAAATCTGGTTTATTTCTAACCTCATCATAAATGGTATAGTCAGGTCTAGAGAGCAAGAGAATATCTCTCACCTCATCGTGAGAACCATGTGTAAAACTATATTGGACGATATCATCATCTAGCATCAAGTCTCTCGGAGATTCAATAGTTTTGATAATATTTTGACTCTGATGATACTCTCCAATCAATGCTGCAGCAAAGGTAGATTTTCCACTTCCTGGAGCTCCAGAAACCAGAATTCCTTTTGCGGAATTTTTAAGGAGATCAAACAATTCTGGAGAAAGTTCATACTCTGCTAAAGTCATTTTTTTAATCGGCTTTACCACAGTCATCTCTAATCCATCAGAAAGTGGGGGATAAACGATCACCACTCTATAAGGTCCTACTTGTAATACTTTAGACATTTTCCTATCAATCTCCAGAAAGGCATCGTCTCTAGATTCCATTTCTTTATAAAGTTGATCGATCAGATTGGCAAAAGTTTTTTTATCCATAATTTCATCTGGATTCATCACTGGTTGCCAATTACCTGGGAATCCCTTTTTTTTGAGAATAGGTCTATTTTCTTTAAGGTGAAGAGACATTGTAGTCTCATCAAAGTACTGATCTAGTACAGAATCTCAGAGGATCATCGTCATCGAAAAAATCAAAAGAAAATAAAAAAACCTGCTTGTATCCCAAGATTATCTTAG
>CAYTFB010000045.1:4319-6225 GCA_964437055.1 uncultured Candidatus Peribacteria bacterium | reverse complement strand
TCTTGGCTAGATCCTTTTTGGGAGTTTGGCTTGCAAAAAAAGTCAGCATTTTTATGCTAGTCGGGTTTTATCTTATTTTTTTATCTCAGATGGAGCAACAGATTTTATCAGTATTACAGTACTCAGGTATTCCAAATTTTAATTTTTTTAGAGATCCGGAAGTGATCAAAAACTTACCGACTACGCTTCAAAAGCTTTTGGATCAAGATATCTTGCAATTTCAGCTATTGATCGATCCTAAAAATACAGATTTTCAGTTTGAGGATCTTTTACTTTATTCAGATTTAGATTATTTGTGGTCAATACTCAATCATTTGGATCAAGTAGATGCTGATCAGTCTTTGAGAACAGTAGTCTCCGATTTTAGGCCTTTGATTGATGATTTTGCCAATCAGATTGCCTATTCTCAGGATTATTATCAAAAACTCCTTGCTATGGCTGAGTCTCCTGGTTTAGATGCTGACCAGCAGAGGATTTTGACTCTCAAAATCAAAGAATATCAGCAAAGAGGAATCGACCTAGCTCCAGAGCAAAAAGAAAAACTCATTGCGATCAATAAAGAACTCTCAGAATTAGGAGAATCTTTTCAGCATCATGTCTCTGATGATCAGTCAGCATTTTCTTTCCATTTCCCAGATGCAAGTTCTCTCCAGGAAGCTCCAAAGTCCTTCTTAGATAAAGCTCAAAAAATGGCAGGAGAACGCAGAGGCTATCTGATCGATGCAGATCCCAGTAGTTTGCTTACCGTATTACAATATTGTGATGATGCTCATAGTAGAGAAATGATTCACTTGCAGATGAACCAGCGAGCTACTCAGGGAGAGTATGATAATAGACCTTTGGCTCTCAGAATCCTTCAACTCAATCATCAAAAATCACAAATCCTCAATTATGCTAATGCTAGTGAGATGCTCCTGTGGGATACTATGGCAAAAAATCCTGATCAAGTGAGAAATTTTCAGCTAGAAATTTCTACCAAAGCGATGCAAAAGGCTGAGGAAGAATTGGATCTTTTGAAATCTTATTTTAATTTATCTCAGTTAGATCCTCGAGATGTCCCTTATTATACGAGAAAATATAAAGCAGAAAAATATCAGATAGATGAAGAAAAGCTCAAAGAATATTTTGCTTATGATCAGGTTTTGGAGCGATTATTTCAGTTTGTAGAAAAATTCCTCTGAGTACAAATGCATCCGATGCATGGAGATTGGAATCCAAAACATGAACAGTTTTTTGAGGTCTATCATGAGGGAAAACAGATTGCTTATTTCTTTTTGGATCCTTTTTATCGCAAAGGGAAAAGACCTGGTGCATGGGCAGATTTTCTGAGACTTAAAAATAAAGGCCAACTTCCTCTAGTCCTCAATGTTTGTAATTTTCAGTGACCAACAACGAATCCCTCCTTGCTTTCTCTCAGAGATGTGGAAACACTTTTTCATGAATTTGGGCATGCTTTACATGCAATGCTTTCAGACTCTCCTTATTTTGAACTTTCTGGATTTGCAGTAGAGTGGGATTTTGTAGAATTACCGAGTCAATTGATGGAAAATTGGGTTGTAGCTCAGGAAACTTTAGCCACTTTAGCCAAACATTATCAGACAGGAAATAGATTGACAGAGGAGATCATTCAGACTTTAGTGGAGCTCAATACCTTTATGAAGGGAGTACAGATTATGAGACAGACGGAGCTGGCTTTGCTAGATTTAGAGCTTTATAGCACTCAAATACCTACAACTGTTGCAGATTTAGATCAAAAAATCTTGGAAACGGTAAATCGTCATTCACTCTATCCCAGGGGAGAGGAGTATAAAATGTATTGTTCTTTTCTCCATATTTTTGGAGGAGGATATGCATCCAAATATTACTCTTATATGCGAGCAGAGCGTCTCGAAGCAGAAGTTTTTGC
>CAYTFB010000045.1:3127-4219 GCA_964437055.1 uncultured Candidatus Peribacteria bacterium | reverse complement strand
CTTGAGATAAGGATTATTGTATTAAACAAAAATATATTTCTTGAGAACAAATTAGAGATATCGATTTTTCTGATTTATCAGAACTTGCATTAAAAAATCTTTGAAGTTTGTTGGAAAGTTATATTAGCTATTGTAATAAAGAAGGAAAGTATATTGATGCTTTTGGTTATCAAAAGCAATATAAAGATTTATCCTCTTGGCAAAGAAGAACAAAACTTTTATTAAAAATTTATAAAAATTTTTTAATTTCAAGTAATATTATCATTACTGATGATGATCAAGTTTATTATATAGATATTGCTGAATCATTTCCATTTCCAGATTATTATAAATTTAAAAATTTCTTAATGAAACCTTTTATCTATTTTACTCTAAAAAAGGTAAAAAAAAGCTCTTCTAAAGAAACTCAAATATGAGAAAAAGTAAAAAAAGATTTACACCAAGTTTTAAAATAGTCTTTTATTTTAACTATCCGTTTGATTTTTGGGAATCACTTGAAGTACTATTATCTGGTAAGTTTTCTTCTTGGATATCTAGTCCGAGTCTTGCTCTAGTTTCTGCATCCACAAATTCTCTTTTTCTCCCATATTTTACAGCAGAATATTCTTGCAAGATTGGTACAATTTTTTTGTTTTCATAATCTTTGGTATAGATAGAGTTCATACTAAATACACTGGAAGTAGTATTATCGATATTGAGCTTTACATAGGCTTTATAGTTTGCAATATTTACGATATCTTGTGGAGAGAGGAGTGGAGTATATTCTTTTTCTAAAAATTCTGCATCAGGGGCACCAATTTTGAAACTCATCATCGTACCCACGTTACCAAATACAGCAGCTTTTACATCTCCTTTTCCTCCTCCAGAATCTCAAAGACCCTTAGGAGGATCGAGCTGAGCAATATATTGGTGAGCCATGATCAGTCCTAGTCTATATTTTCTTGCTTCTGAGAGGATATCAGCAAAGGTTCCTGAGACAAAGTTTTGAAATTCATCCACATAGAGATAAAAATCTTTTCTCTCTTTTTCTGGGATTCTGGCTCTAGCCATCGCTCCAGTATAAATTTTTGAAACTAGAATCATTCCGAGGAG
>CAYTFB010000045.1:0-3027 GCA_964437055.1 uncultured Candidatus Peribacteria bacterium | reverse complement strand
AGACTTCCATATTTAAAGTATTCTTGGATTCTTGGTCCAAAAATTTCAGGTCCAAACATTTTGAGAAAGATTTCTGTCGCATCATTTACGGTTCTATCTGCCTCATCCAGATCATTGATTTCATAGAGATTGAGTCCCATTGGTCTTTCTTCATTTCCTGCATCAAAATAGATGACATCTTTGGCCCTTTCTTTGGGGATAAAAGAGAGGAGATCTTCTGCTAAATCTCCATGCGGATCGATGAGACAAACTCCATCTCCATTCCAAACATCCTGTCTAGCAATAGTTTGAAGAAATACGGATTTCCCAGTACCTGATTTTCCCACGGTATAAAAGTGTCTGGTTCTATCATTTCTTTTCATATAAATAGGAGTATAGGTATTTCTATAGATATTGACTCCTAAGAGGATAGAATTTTTATAAAGTTTATATCCATTGGTGGGTTTCTTTTCTATCTCTTCTTTGATATATTCTACTCCATCTTGTTCTATAATGAGCTTATCTCAGAGATATTTCTCGCCATCTTTTTCACTAAAGAGAGCACCTTTAGGAGGATGATATTCAGAGAGAGGAGTAAGTTTGGTTTCTATTTCCTTTTTTTCTCCTACTGCTCGATGGTTTTTATATTCTTTTAAAATATCAGAAAGTTTCCCTCCTAGATAGCTTTCTGCTAAAATTCCACTCAAGATTTTCCCATTCCATTCCTCATCTCCAAAAATTGGAAGATTGCTAGGAGCAGGGAGTACTTTATAAGGCATCCATTCAATAATTGGAGAACGGTTAAAGATACTATCAGGGAGATGAAAAAGTGAGCTGATCTCATTCGTAGAGATAAAGAGATGTTTGCTAAAAAATCCAATGAGTGAGAGTTTTGCTCCTAGCATCCACAATGGAATATAAAACCATCCTAAAAAGTCATGTTTGAAATTATCATCATCTAGTCCATTACTATATTCGTCATTATATACATTGAGTGCACTTTCAATAGCCTTGAGATTGCTCCTAGCTTGTCCTGTTACATTAGATGAGCTAATAAAGGTTAATCCTGCTTTAAAGATGGCATTCCCTGCTTCTTCACCGATGGTATTCATAGAATCTTCTTGTGCTTTGATCATCCTTACCATTGAGACTTTTTCTTCTTTTGCATTAGAAAGAAGTTTTTCACTAGGTCCTTTAAAGATAAATCCCAATAATTTAAACGGATTAAAAATATTTTTCCAATGCCATCGATTGGTAGTATAGAGATCTAATCCTTTATAGAGTCTATCTGCAGCTTTCTGTCTTTTCCTATTATATGCAGAACCTTCAGGTTTGATGGTTAAAATCATGGTAACGGTATCTTGAACATCTACTTTGCTCATGGTATCGATGATATTATTGATCGGATCATCAGGTAATTGTTTGAAGGTTTTGATGGTATAGACAGGATCCTTTTTAGTTTCGATCGGCATCACATCATGAAATTTTTTGGAAAACATTTTAGGTTTTTGAGTTTTTTCAATAGAACTATTGGGAAACTGTGCAGAAATTGCACTTTCAATAATATTTTGATATTCTGGATAAGAAGCAAAAATAAAACTCAAATTGCCTCTTTCATAGTGATAGATCATGCTAATCCTTTGTTTTGAAAAAATCTTGTACATCATTTTTTCTCGGACACTGAGGTTAGATATTTTATGTAAAGAATTGTAAACCTGACTCATTCTTCCGATTTTCTCTTTCATATCTTTAGCAATTTCTTTTTCTTGTTCACGATCGGATTTTCCATCAGATTTTGGAAGCATGATTTTGAGATAGACCATCCTATGGGTGTGTAGCATTGCATAGAGATATCTTAGCCCTTTTCTCATAACCTGAAATAAGATTGCAAGTAAAAATCCTGCTAAAATACTATACCCTAGGATCCCGAGTCCATGTTTAATTTTTGCTCGATTGATGATATCATCTTGAGTTTGACTAGAGCTATATTGTTCTGTTTTTTTTGTTTCGGTTTTTGTTACATCTCCAGAAACAGTCGTTTCAGATTCTTGAGCTGTTGGAAGAATAAATGCTCACTCAGTATCTGGATTTTGGCTTTCAATTTGATAGTTTTCTTGATAGTTTTTTTCTACATTATTGAGAAATGTTTCGATGGTTTGGAATCCTCCCATCTTTTGTACACATTCTGACTTTTCAGATCCTCGAGCTTTACTTGTAAGTGTTCAAGGATTATTTTTTTGCGTATAGTCTTTTCTAAACTGTTCTATGAGTTTTTGCTCACAATTATTGGGATTTTTGTTGTTATTCCCTGCACTAGCATGGCTATATTTTTCTATATTCTCTTGTTGATTTTTCTGATCAATAAGATTTGAAATAACAGTAAAACCTCAGATGTTTTGAACACAAGTCGTTTTATTTTTCCCCCAAACCTCAGTGCTTAGTTGACTAAGGTTGCTCGTATCAGGATTGGAATTGAGTGCTTGTTGTAGCAGCTTGATACATTGATTTTTATCCATCAAATCTAGAGATCATATAAATCTCTCCTATTATACTCATATTTTTTCAAAAATCAAAAAATCAGACTTTTTTTACTCTTGATTTCTCCTTTTTTATTATTACAATGGTGATTGAAGTAGTATTTTATTTTATAAAACATTATATTATGTTTGAAACTAGAATTCCTTTGATTGGGGAAGTGGCTCCAGAGTTTAACTCTGCCTCTACGATGGGTAGGATCAATTTTCCTGTAGATTATAAAGGACAATGGGTGGTGCTTTTTTCTCATCCAGCAGATTTTACACCAGTTTGTACCACAGAATTTATTGCTTTCCAGCAAAAAAAAGCAGAATTTGATAAAAGAAATGTTGCATTGCTAGGATATTCAGTAGATGGTATCCAAGGACATATTGCTTGGGCAAAAAATATTAAAGATAATTTTGGAGTAACTATTGAGTTCCCTATCATTGCAGATATGTCAATTGCATATAAATATGGAATGTTGCATCCTACTGCAGATTCCAATCATACTGTGAGGGCAGTTTTTATCAT
>CAYTFB010000044.1:1619-6290 GCA_964437055.1 uncultured Candidatus Peribacteria bacterium | reverse complement strand
GGAGTCTGAGTAGAGCCACAGAGTTGGATCCTGAGAAACATTGCGAGATCACCGACCTTACCGAGATATCCGCCTGCTTTGAAGGCAGCATTATTTGCAGCAAATCCGTGTTTTTCTCCGATTTCTTTGAGCTGAGCAAATCGCTCCATTGTATCCATCTCCAGATCAAAAACATTCTGATATTCAGCGACAAAAGCTTTTCGCGTCTCTAGTGGGATATGGTCGGGCAATGCTGGTTTTGCGAATTTCAGAGTCTCCCATTGCTCTGGGTAGAAAAAGAGGAGTCCTTTCTCGATATCTCCATAGAGGGTAAATCTTTTAGGATCCTTTTCGGTATGTCTCTCAATCCCCAAAGCAGATTGAGTTAATTCTGGATATTTTTTCATCAGCTGAGCAAGTTCTGGATGATATTTTTGTGCCCATTCAAGGGATTCTTGGTAGAGCTGCAAGGTAGATATTTTTGAAAGATAGTTGTTTGCGATACTTTGGAGTTTGGTAAAGTCAAAAAGTGGACCTGCCAAATTCATCTTTTCTAGAGAAAAATGAAAATCTAAAAAACTCTGATCAGAATTTTCTCTCTGCCAATCTTCGTATGCAGAATCTGCCAAAGTCATAATGTATTCCAAAAGTGATTGGATAGGATATCCTGCCTCAAAAAAATACTCTACATTTGCTTCAGGATCTTTTCTTTTACTCAGCTTCCTTTTTTTACCCTCTTCCATTTTATTGATGGGAGCAATATGGGCATACTGAGGAGCTGGGAGATCAAATACTTTGAAAAGCTGCAGATGCAGCGGCACAGAAGTCAGCCATTCTTCCCCTCTAAGGACTAAAGAAACTCTCATCAGACTATCATCTACGATATGTGCCAAATGATAGGTCGGCAAGCCATCCCCTTTGATCAGGACGATATCATTGTAGTTATCTATCATAGAAATTTGTCCTCTCAAAAGATCAGAAAAGGTAATTTTTTGGGTAGTATCTCCATGAGAGCGTAATCTCAAAACTGGGAAATGATCCCCTTCTGCACGATATTTTGCTAGTAGTTCCTCAGGAGTTTTATCTCTCCAGAGAGAGTATTTGCCATAGATTCATGGAATAATTTTGGATGCAGTCTGCATTGCTCTCACCTCATCCAGCTCCTCCTCACTCATCCAGCAGGGATATGCTAATCCTTGAGAGACCAAATGTTTGGCAAAAACCCGATAAAGATCTTTTCTCTGAGACTGAGTATAGGGTCCATAATTGCCAACTTCTTTATCTATATCCAAAGGCCCTTCATCAAAAGTCACTCCAAATTCTTGTAATGCAGCGATCAAGAGTTCTGCTGCTCACTCTACTTCTCTTTTCTGATCGGTATCTTCGATTCTGAGGAGAAACTTTCCTCCCTCCTGCTGAGCATACTTTCGCCCTACAAATGCCGTAAAAAGTCCTCCAAAATGCAAATATCCTGTAGGACTCGGAGCAAAACGGAGGACCGTCTTTTCCTCTCTCGGAGGATATTTTGCCAAAAGGTCCTCAATACTTTGATCAACCTCAGGAAATAAAATATCTGCAAGTGCTGCTCGTGTTGTCATACTAAAATTTGTTTGAAAATAAATAAAAAATCTGAATTATTGATAAGGAGAAGATCTGAGAAACAAAGTAAGATTTAACTAGGATTTTTAGCTAAATATGCCTTCCACCCAGCAAAGTACCCTTTGATCGCTCAGCCAAAAATTTGCCATCTTTGTTTACCTCCATGGATCAATCCTTTGATCGCCAATCGTACGGTGATTCCTCGAGAACTTCGAAGAAAAAAAATCAGTTTTTCTTTATTATTGGCATGTTTTTTGACCCAAAGAAAGATATTTTTGATCTTTTGCTGAGCGGAGCGTCCTGTCCCGATCCACGCCTGCTCTAAAAAGCTTTTATCTCTCTCCTGATGCCTGACTTTGAGATCCCTAAAGACCAATACCGGATAGCCCTGTTTCCAGATCGAGTAGATAAAGTCCAAATCCTCCGCAATCCAAGCAATCTGCTCATCATACAGAGTCTGCTGCATGATCTCTCTAGCTCCCAAAATCCCATTTCCACTAAACATTTTGATCTCAGCATACTCCTGCTCCGGGGCTAAAAAATGAATCTGAGGACGAGCCAGTCGATACTGGTAGCCAGTAAATCCCTGATTTTGCACCTGATCAGTATCTCTCCACATCAAACTCGGAGTGATCAAGACCTCTCTACCATATTGCTCTTTGAACTGCTGGTGATAGGATAAAGCCAAGCTTAAGTACTCAGGATCAAACTCATTATCATCATCAAAAAGCTGAAGATATTTTCCTCTAGCAGCCAAGATTCCCTGATTTCTCACATAACTTGCCCCTCCAGGAGACTGGGGAGTAAAGTCAGCATTTTTCTCAGAAATCAAGACTAACTCTCCAATCTGATGCTGCTGAGCTAAAGCAGTAATTTTTTGCTGAAACTCTTGCCACTCTGTGGCAGAAAAAGTCCTATCACAAACCAAAATTGTCTCAAAATCCTGAAAACTTTGCCCTCCTAAACAAGCAAGGAGTCTCGCCAATAATTCCAGATCTGTTGCTCTCGTAGGGACTACAATAGAAAGATGAGGCATTTGAGTATAAGAAAAGAGGGATAAAATCCCTCTCAGTATAGCAATCTTTCCTAGAAAGTAAAGAACAGACGAGAAAAAATAAGTTATGAGGTTCTAAATTTTCCTTCTTTATCTACTTTCAGATTTTTTAATTGATCATAAGATCTTAGATAATTAGTATTTCAAGAAAGCTTTAGTACATTTTCAAAAAATTCTTGTTTACTTGAACTCAGGTTAGTCAATAAATAATCATAAAACTCCTTAGGATCTTTTTTATTTTTTAGATTATTTTTCAAAAAATCATTGATTCAAATAGCAGTTAAACTACCAGATCTCCGATTTCCTTGATTGATCCAGTCCATCAGTGGTGTAGCAATATCCTCAAAATAGAATCCATTATAATCTTTTTGCAAACTTGCAGTAAATGCTCCAAATCAAGAAATATTTCCATTTGGATATTTTATTAGACTATTGATATGTGTCTGTGTTTCCTTACTTCGTTTTCTATCAATTTCTTTATCCAAGCCCATCATTGCTCTGACTTTTTTATTATCTTCCAAGGTTCTTTTATCTACATATTTTTGAATTGGGTTATTTCTCTGATAAGAATCTTTGAGATACTCTACTCAACCAAAACCAATGGCACCTGCAGGAGTTGGAATAACTCTAATTGCTCCAAGAGTAGAATCTACCAAATTTGTTGCGCTTTGAGTCATATCATCTACCATTTTAATTCCAGTTTTTGAACTAATTGCCACTTTGATCAAGGTCCAAATCAAAAAGAGCGCCAAAAATGCCATTAAAATATCTGAAAGTGTTTTCTGTCATTGATAAAAAATAATATTAAACATATCCTTCACCTCTATCCCAGAAACTGTCTCCTGGGTATGTCCACCACCCTCAGTGGAAGTTTCTTGATGATAAACTTCTACACCAGAAAAATTGAGTGCACTTCTAGAGGATAAGTCTTTAAATAAAATCAAGACAATCATTGCTATAGAAATCATCAATGCAAAAAGTACCGGCTTGAATACCATATTGAGCAAAGTTTTGAGATCCAATAATTTCATAGCCTCATCAGCTCACTTAATCTTTCCCCCTACAATTTTTAATAATACCAAAAGAGGACTAGTAACGACCAATAATCGAATAACTGCAACTCTGATAATATTGACAAAAATCAATAACAATAAAGCTATCGTATAGAGGATAATCATCCCAGCATTGAGAGTAATGATCAACAGCTCCTTCATCAAAGCATCAAAAGTACTGATTCCCTGTTTTTCCTCATAAAAAACATTCAAATTTTGTCCCTCCAAAATAACAAATCATAAATACATTAGAGGTCCTGAAAGACTGTTGGGACTTGGCAAAATACTGTCGATCAACTCTTCCTCCGAAATTGTGTTAGACCCTTCTCCAATAGGGACAATGCTAAGATTTAGTTTATCTCATTCCTTATCCATTTTTTCTAACTTTACAACTGTATTCTCATAGGCACTTTTAAAGACAGTATTACTTATCAACTGTGTTTCAAATTTATCTTTTAGAGAGCTATTGTTTGCAACCATCTGAGAAGGAAGCGCAGAAGCTGTAGCCATCAATATAGTAGAGACATCTACCACTACCATCACCAGGAATCGACTCATCTGCACCAGTACCGAAGCAACCAATAAATTAACAATATTTTTTTTGATAGCAAGCTCTCCTTTTCACTTGTAACTATTGATAATATATGAAAAGACATAATAAAAAAACAAAAATCAGATTCCAAAGTTAACAAAAGTCCTGACCAATTGTCGAATCTGCCAAAGATAGGTATCTAAATTGATAAACTCTCAATACACAAAAGTATTGGTCATCAACTTTCCAGCAATATTTCATAAAACAATCCATAATCGAGAAGAAAGATCTAGAACCAAATAAAGTGCATCCAAAAATTTTAATACAGAGGTATTTGAAGCTTGTGTGGCATCTCCAGAAGCAAAAACCTGAGGAAGTAGAAAAAACACTGCTACAATGATCAAGCATCAGAGGTATTTTTTTCTAACAAACTTTCCTGGTTTTTGCAAATGCAT
>CAYTFB010000044.1:0-1519 GCA_964437055.1 uncultured Candidatus Peribacteria bacterium | reverse complement strand
ATTCTGAGCAAGTTGATTAACATTTCTTGGAATCTCCTTTAATGCTCAGAAACCTACTCCTGCTCATTTGGTAGTAGGAATTATTGGAATAGTTCATAAAGTACTTTCTCAGAGTTTTTGCAAACGATCTCCTATGCTTTTACCAATAGTTGTCTGCTTTATCGCCCAAAAAAGCAAGAACCAAGTGATTGCTATTCCAAAAAGCATCACCAGTATCCAAGAAAAGCTAATACTTCCTTGTTCATATTTAAGTTTTATAAAGCCCATAATAGAAATAAAACCATGATCATCTGCATCAAAATCTACTCCTGTAGCCTCTTTAATCTTCTCTATTTTTACAGGGTCTTTTACAACTTCTGAACGTTCCATACCAATGGAATTCTTTAATGCAGTCATAAAAACAATAGCAATTCCTAAGGCAAAAGAAACAAAAACCGGAGTCAGCAAAAGATTGATCAAATTTTTGAGACTAAAATGTTCTGTTCGTTTTCCGAGACCTCCTACAGATTTTCAAAAAATATCTTTAAACACTCCTATCAAGACAAAAAAAGGAGAAGTTGCAATTACCAACCGAAGAATTCCTATCCTCGCTAATAAAACTATCATCAAAGCCAGCAATGGAAGTAGCAGCATCACAGCAAATGCCGCATTCAAAAAAAGTTCTACAAATTTTCCTGACAAACTTCAACCACTACTGAGATAAGAATAATTGATTAAACTAGAATACAAGGAAATAAAAGGTCCTGTATAAGAATTTGCTTTTTCAAGAAGTGAATCAACAGTAAATGCTGGATCTTTTTTATACAAGCACTCTGTCGATCCTCAGGTGAGATAACCCACAAAAGAGCAGTCACCAGCACGAGAAGATGAGGTATAATGATTTTCTCATACAATAAGCGAAGAAGGTCAAAGGACTTCCTTTGCTCAAGTGATATTTTTTACCCAAAGAGGGTAAATAATACCAATATCTACTGCAGCTTGAATTAAAGATCTGTCATTTCTATTTTTATTGAGATCTTCTTCAAATTCTGCCAAAGTTTTGGCATAGATATCACTATCCGCTAATCCAGGGAAAGTCATCAGCATCCCCCTATACACACAATATCCTCACTCCATTTTGATATCTTGTGCTGGAGTTCCTTTTTTATTTAAAGCCTTTTGATTATAACTTGTAAATGCTCTACCTAGCAAAAAAGATTCTTGTTCAGATTCTGTTCCTAACATTGCCTCTCTACAGGGAGCAATATAACTTGTACTACCTTCTTTATCAGTATAGGATCGATATACTACCAAAGTATCATCTGCATTTTTTTGCTGTGATCCTGCATCTCAATAATTAACTGCGATATTGATTCCCAAAAGTTTTTGTTTTTTTAGAGACTCTATGTTGTCATTTGAAGATTTTTCCTCTTTCATTACAGAGAGAGGAATCCCTCCTAGAGAATAAGTCAAGACCGTAGAAAGATCTACCATCGCCATCACCAAAAATCGGCTCATATTGATCAATACCCCCGCCACC
>CAYTFB010000043.1:0-6324 GCA_964437055.1 uncultured Candidatus Peribacteria bacterium | reverse complement strand
ACAATCCTATCAATATCATCAATTCTAGTATGATAAATTGGGATACGAGAATACGCTTGTTCACTCACAATTTTGATAGCTTGATCGAGATTAATATCATCTTTGAGTGCTTTGATTTTGACTCTGGGGGTCATCACTTCCTCTGCTGTGAGCTCATCTAGATCGAGAAGTTTTTTGATCCTAATATCTTCTCCTTGGTCTAAAGCTCCTGATTTTCTAGAAAGATCTACAAAAGCTTCAAAATCTGACTCACTAATGCTGACTTTTTTATCTCCTTTTTTACTCAACCCTTGCATCATCCACTGGATCACAAGAATAATAGGATGGAAAATTTTGATCAAAAAAACATAAATCGGAGCGATAAAAAGTGATATTTTTTCTGTATGTTGATTGGCAAAAGTTTTGGGAAAAATCTCTCCAAAAAGTAAGATCAAAATTGTTACCAATATGGTAGAAAGGGTTACAATTAGATTTTGATGATAGCCGATGGTTGTCGCGATTTGCAGAGAAATAAGGGTTGCTAGGGAAGCAGCAGCAATATTTACGATATTATTCCCGATCAAAATCATGATCAGCATCCTTTCTGAGTGATGTTTGAGTTTGTAGAGTGCAGTAGCTCAGTTTTTTTTCTCTTTTTTGAATGCATTGACTTTATGCATTGGGAGTGAGGTAAATGCGGTCTCACTTCCAGAGAAAAACATTGATAATAAGATGAGAATGGCAAAGAAAAATAACGATCGGGGATCCATATACGATAAACTAAGATAAAATCTTGACAAGAGTATAGCAAAGAAACATCAGATTTCAAGCAAATCAAAAAGGACTTGCATTTCTGGCTACTTTTTTTATCTTCAGAGCGTGTTTTTATCCTTTGAAACTGATATGCAACAAGCAAAGCTTTTCCAACTGAGCAAATGGCTTTGGGGGATTTTGATCGGACTTTTTGTCCTTTTTCTCTTACTTTTTTTCTTCAATCTTTTGATCAGTCCTGACTCACAAACATTAGAGCCTGAGAGACAAATTACTACTCAAATTCCTGGACATCCTAGTTGTGAAGAGGGAGTAGAAAGTGGTTATTGCCAATCTTTAGCGCTAGGATATCAGCCACTAGCTTGGGAAAATATCTTGTGAGTAATGCAAACAGAAGGATTAGAATCAATTTTTCAGTCGCATGATTTGCTAGTCTCTTTTACTACAGTAGCGGGCAATCATTACCTAACTATTTCTCCAAAGATTGATGAGTTTTTTTCTGTAGTAGAGCTTTGTTGAGATCCTTGTAATGGTGCAATGGTTATGCTAGAATAAATTTCAGACTTTTTAGTTTTTCCTTAGATAGCTTAGAAATGAAAAAATATCTTACTACAGCGATTGCGTATATGAATGGACTGCCTCATGCTGGACATGCTTTGGAAATTATCCAGACAGATGCTTTGGCGAGAGCTTATAGATTCCTTGGATATGAGGTAGTTTTCCAAACCGGAAGTGATGATCATGGTCTCAAAAATCTCAATTCTGCCAAAAAAGTCTGAATGGAGGTCAAAGATTTTGTCGATCAAAACTGTATTGCTTTCCAAAAAATGTATGCAGATTTGGATATTTCCTATGATACTTTTATCCAGACTTCAGATGTAAAGTTACACTATCCTGGAGCTCAAGAGCTTTGGAGAAGAATCGATGCAGCAGGTGATCTGTATAAAAAATCTTATTCTGGATACTATTGTGAGGGCTGTGAAGCGATCAAACTAGAAAAAGATCTCCTGGAGGATAGATGTCCTGATCATCCAAATTTAACCTTACAGCTGATCGAAGAAGAAAACTATTTTTTTAGACTCTCCAAATATCGCGAACAAATAGCAGAATTGATCCGTAATGGGAGCTATCATATTGCTCCAGAGAGTAGAAAAAAAGAAATCCTTGCATTCCTAGAAAAGGCAGAAGATGTGAGTTTTTCTCGCCAAAAGTCCAAAATGCCTCGAGGGATTCCTGTACCCAATGATCCAGAACATGTGATGTATGTCTGGTGTGATGCGCTGAGTAATTATCTCACTGGTCAGGGATTTGGGCTCAATGATGAGTGGAAAAAAGTATGGCCTGCAGATTTACATGTGATTGGTAAAGATATTTTGAGATTTCATGCAGCATTTTGGCCGGCAATGCTTCTCTCTGCTCAGATTGCTCTACCGAAAACGCTTTTAGCACATGGATTTTTGACTCTCAATGGAGAGAAGATGAGTAAATCTACTGGAAATGTCCTAGATCCTATGCAACCTATAGAGAAATATGGAAGAGATGCTTTGGTATTTAATCTCTTGTATGATGTATCTCTGCTCAATGATGGAGATTTTTCTCTAGAAAGGATTGATGCAGTGTATCATTCAATGCTGATCGGAGCATGGGGAAATTTGATCAATAGAGTTGTGAGTCTCTCCCAAAAATATGGAATCACTCAGGGAGTTGCTCATCCTGATCATTTAGCAGCACGGAATGAAACGAGCAACTGGGATTATGAGCATCTTCTTGCGCAGTTTGAAGCCAATTACTTAGAGAATTTTCATCTCCAAACTTTTCTCCAGGATTGGTATGCTCAGGTACAGCAAGCCAATGAGTTTATCGCTCATGCAGAACCATGGAAAAAATATAAAGTAGAAGAAACTAGAGAAGATGCCATTGCAGACTTGGAATTTCTCCTCTATATTATCAAAAATCTGGCTTTATTTTCTTCGATTTTTTTAACTCAGGGATTTACAAAACTACAAACTATCCTTGGTATCGAAGCACTCAATCAGATTGATACTGCTCAAAATATAGATAAAAGTCTGGTGCAGCAGGCACTAAATCTTCAAACATTCAAAGTGACTCTCAGTCCTGAAATCTTGTATCAAAAAAAAGAATCTGCAGAGTAGTTTTGTAGGATGAGCTTTTATTAAATCTTTTATATTTTGTGCTTTCAATAAAAGAAGGTTTATTTGCAGTTTATTTGTTTTAAATAAAAAAACCTGATCGATGTCAGGTTTTTCTATAAGTACTGAAAATAAGATTATTTAACAGCAGCTTTGAAATCAGATCCAGCCTTGAAAGTCACAACTTTCATTGCAGGGATTTTGATTTTTTGAGATGGGTTTTGTGGATTAACTCCTTCTCTAGCTTTTCTTTGAGATGCTCTAAAGCTTCCAAATCCTTGGATTCTAACTTCTCCTTCTTTCTTAACACCTTCGATAACTGTTTCGATAAAAGCGTTTACTAGTTCAGCAGCCAATTTTTTTGAAACACCAAGTTCCGCAGCCAAGCTAGCAATAAGAGCTGTTTTTGTCATTGTTCGTACGAGATAAGATATAAAAAGTACTTTGTACAGCATCATTGTAGTAGATTAATTTTGGATTTCAATAGAATTGTGACTTTTTTTATCTTTTTGTTGTTTATTTGTTTTTAGATTAGATTTGGCTTCATACCTCTATTTTTGTTGATTACGGATACTGAGATTTTTATCAATGTGTTGACATTTACGTTGTATGTGGTTTTGTTGTTGGTGGGTTTTTGCTATTTTGACTCTAGGATTTCTAAGCTTCGAGGAGAAAATATCCTAATTTTGGGTGATAAGGGTGGCAGAAAATTTTTAATTTTAAAGATTCCTTTTCCCATTTAGTTTGTAGCTCATTCCATTGCTCTTCCTGTTGAGGATTGAGGAGATGGTATTCACAGAACCATTTTTTTGCCTTTTGTAGATCAGATTTTTGGAGTTTTTCAAAAACTTCCCATTCCATCCCTTCAATATCCATCTTGATTAAATCGATAGATCAGAGTTGCTCTTTTGCTAAAAATTCCAAGATTCCGACCATTGCAACTGCTACTTGAGTAGTGGATTGATTCAAAAAAGAGTGATATTTGCTGGATTGCATGCTCTTTTCTGGGTGAAGATAGAGGATCTCTGTCCTAGTTGTACTAGCAATTCCGAGATTGTGAAACTCAATAGCTTGATGATTTTTGAGATTTTCCTTTGCCTGTTCAAAGAGTATAAGGATCGGCTCATAAAAATGAATTTTCAAATCAGGATTGATACTTTTGCACCAAAGAGAAAAATAGCCTAAATGTCCTCAGATATCAATGATTTCTTTGGCTTGTATGAGATAGGATTTTAACTGTTGATACTCTTCTTTCTGAAAAATCTCATAGTAGAGTGCTTGATCATATTTATTGCTAAATTTCATTCTATTACTCTTTGTATTAAAAGAGCTAAATATTGATCTAAAGATATTTAGTCTTGTAAAAAACCTCCAGATTGGATTTCTCGTAATTTTTTATAAGTACTGTCTTTTTTATTGATCAGTTCTTTGTGAGAACCTTTTTCGATAATTTCTCCATTTTCAATTACCATGATTTTATCCATTTTCATAATGGTTGAAAGCCTATGAGCAATGATAATAACTGTTTTGTTTTGCATCAATTCTTCCATAGCTTCCTGAATCAGATGTTCACTTTCGCTATCCAAAGCTGAGGTGGCTTCATCCATCACCAAAATCGGTGCATTCTGTAAAATAGCTCTAGCAATCGCTACTCTTTGTCTTTCTCCACCAGATAGTTTGATCCCTCTTTCTCCCACTAAGGTATCGTATTTGTTTGGTAACTTTTCGATAAAATCAAAACATCTTGCCATTTTGGCTGCTGCGATGATTTCTGCTTCTGTAGCGTCTGGTTTACCATAAGCGATATTTTCTCTGATACTTCTATGAAAGAGTACTGGATCTTGTGGAACCATTCCAATCTGTGATCTCAAACTATCTTGTGTAACTTGAGCAATATCTTGTCCATCAATCAGAATCTTTCCTCCTTGTAAATCATAAAATCTAAAGAGTAGTTTTCCTATGGTAGATTTCCCTCCACCACTAGCTCAGACTAAAGCAACCCTTTCTCCTGGCTTAATATCAAAAGAAAGCTCTTGAAATACCTTATTTTTCTCATCATAGCTAAATTTGACTGCTTTAAATTCTATTTTCCCTTGAGTAATCTTTGCTTTGGTGCTACTTTGATCCATGATTTCATGAGGAGACTCCAATACTTCCAACATTTCCTGAATCTCACTAAACATCCTAGAAAGATGTCTCATGATATGCCCCACCCCAAACATTTGCTGAATTAATCTCATTACGTACATCTGTAGCAATACAAAAATTCCAATAGAAACTTTCTCCAAACCTCGTAGATGAATTGCTCCATAAAATATCCCAATCTCCAAAACAATTCCAGCTAATCCTACACTTCCCCAAATTGCCATAGATCTATAGTAATATCCACTCCTTGCTTTCCTGACTGATTCAGTTAGTTTTTCCAGACTTCTCTTTTCTCTTTCTAGGGAAGAAAAAATCTTTAAATTCATATAGTTGCTGATAGTGTCTGACAGTTCTCCAGAAACCTGAGAGTCTAATGCGTTAGCTTTTTGTTGATGTGGATAAATCCATTTGAAAAGGAGATACTGACTCCCGACAACAACAATCACCCAAACCAAAAATCAAAGAGAAAAATAAATATTTTCTTGGCCCAAAACAATCAAAATAAAGATAATATTGATCAGAAATGAGAGAATATCAAAAAGAAAAATATCAATGATCCCTTCTACAGCACCGGTAAATTTAGCAGTTCTTTTGATTAGTGATCCACTAAAATTATTTGCAAAAAAATTGACGGAATGTTTTTGGAGGTACTCAAAGGATTCTAAGTAGAGTTTTTTCTGAAGTTTGGTCTCGGTATCAATTAAAATGATATCATAAATTCTCCAAAGAATAAAATCAACCAACTTGATCCATAATACCAAAAGAAGAATCGCTATTGCATGGCTTGCAATTTCTGGACTTCCAGCACTATATTGAGAAATCAGATCTACGATTTCTTTGTAATAAATAGCAGGAACCAATCATAAAATAGCTGTCCCAGTTTTGAAACTTATCATCGCTACTACACGAAGCTTGATCTGAGAAATTTCTTTCATTAAAAAACGGAAGATACTTCCTGATATTTTCTTTTCCATAGAGTTGTTCTTCAGATAACTAAATTACTAGGCTAAATATAGTATTTAACCATGATTTTCTTTGTTTTTCTTGCCTTGATGAGAGAGATATCTGTCTACAGAACTGAGAACTTCTTCTTGAGCTTCAATCACACTTCAGAATCCTTTTACTTCTACTTTATCATATTTGTCATGCTCCAAAAATTTGATCTGTTTGAAAAGGGTGAAAAGTTCTTCTTTCATATGGTGACCAAGATCGTCGATATGATGGATTTCATCCCACCTAGGATCTACATCTCCCGTCGGTACTGCGATGATTTTGGGAT
>CAYTFB010000042.1:0-6368 GCA_964437055.1 uncultured Candidatus Peribacteria bacterium | reverse complement strand
ATCATCCCGATCAAAACCCTCTGAGCATTGGAGGAAAAATTAGCGCTTTTAGCATATTGAGACGCTGGATAATGAATTACGAACTTTTTGAGCATCCTGAGAAAAAAAATTTTCTGATCGATATGAGAAAAGAACTCGATCCCTTTTTTTCTGAATTGACCAAAGGAGGACTAGAAAAATATTTCAAACTCAATAAAAAAGTCTGAATCCTCATCAATAGAAAGGGCTATGATAGTGGAGTTATCTGTAGAAATTGTGGTCATATCCCTCAGTGCGATCGCTGCTCAGTAGCCATCAACTATCATCAAACCCCTGGTGGAGAAAAACTTGGTATCTGCCATATCTGTAAAATGCAATATCCCAGTCCAGATCAGTGTACTTCTTGTGGCAAACCACAGCTCAAAAATTATGGACTAGGTATCCAAAAGCTTGCTCAAATCCTGAGTCAAGAGTATCAAAAAGACTCCATCCTCATCAGCTCTGAAACCGTCAATTCTGAGAAAAAAATCGAAAGACTCCAACAAGAGTTAGCCGATCAGGAGAAAAAAGGAAACACTCCAGTACTTTTAGGGACCTCACTCCTTAGCACTCCAATCAAGGATCGAGATCTAGATCTAGTGGTTATTTTGGATGCAGATATTGGGCTCAATATTCCCGATTATAATGCAGCAGAGAAAAACTTTTACTTTCTCTATGAGACGCTCAGCAAACACCCTAGTCCGACTTTTTTGCTCCAAACTTTCAATCCTGAGCATCATAGTATCCGTAATGCCTGTAAACTCGATCCTAAAAACTTTTGGGAACAGGAACATCCTTTTAGATCTGCTCATCACTACCCTCCCTTTGGAGAAATCTGTGTCCTCCTCTACAAGGATGAAGTAGAAGAGAAGGTATTCAAAAAAATTGATACTCTCTACAAAGAACTCATCTATCTCCAGCAGAGATATCAGCTACCAGAGATTGAGATCTATAGCACTCCTCCACTGATTTACAAAATTTTTGGTAAATATAGATACCACATCATCCTCAAGGGCTCTAATGTCAGAAACTTTATGGATATTATCTATCCCAAACTTGATCTCTCAAAAAGAGGATTTAAAGTAGACTGGATGGCTACTACCAGTATATAAAAAAACTGTAATCTGGGTTCAAATCACAGTCTTTATATTTTTTCTTAGAGAGACTTGAAAAACTTATAAAGTTTTCCATTATTTTTAACCTTTCCCCTAATAAAGAAAGATCTAAAATTGAAATTTTCTCCAATAGGTCCGATTTCCTCCTTTGAGATACCAATCCATTTTTGATAGCTTGAATCCCATTTAAAATCTCCTTTTTTAAGAGTTTTATTGAATTCCATCTCTGACTTTTTGAAAGTCCATTGGGTTTCAAAATCAAGATCTTCGATTTGAAAAGCACAAGAGATTTCTAAAGTAAGGAATGTTTTTTTCTGGATTCTATCCTCATGAGTTCCGACCTTTACCTCCACATTGGGAGAAAGATCAAGATCATCACAAAACCATTTTTCACAACTGCTCAAGCCAAGCAGAACAATCCCAACGAGCAAAGTTTGAATTAATTTTTTTGTTTTCATTTTATTTTTTTTGATGTTTATATTTTTTATTTTCAAATACGAATATATTTATTTACTGCGAAATGTCAATCAAACTTTGAGTTCAGAAAAAGCCCAGAACATATCCAGAATTTTTTTATATTTATATTCTCATCATTAACTTACAAAATTCTGATCTGTCCTCTCATACTCATAGAGTTCTGATGGATCAAACCAATGAGCAATCTCCAATGCTGCCTCCTGAGGATCTCCTGATGCGTGGATAATATTTGGCACTCCTACTCCCTTTTCATCCGCATAGTCAAAAGACATGTGAGAAAAATCTCCTCTGATCGTCCCTGGAGCAGCTGATTTGGATTCTGTAGCACCAGCCATTTTTCTCACCAGCTCTACTGCCTCAACTCCCTCCAAAACCATCCCAATCACAGGATTTCTTGACATAGCTTTCAGATTCAAATCAAAGGCTTTTTCTCCACGACGAGTAATCATGGTACCAATAGTTTCATAATGATGATGGAAAAAATCTCTATCTGGCTGGAGCATTTTCATCCCCACGATTTTGAGTCCTACACGCTCAAAACGAAGCAAAACCTGACCTACCAGTCCACGAGCTACCGCATCAGGTTTGAATACTACTAAGGTTCTCTCTAGTTTCATTTCTTGATCAATAAAAAGATAAAATCATTCTCATTGATAGGAGAATGCTCGATATTTGCAAGAGTTTTTACTCCAAAATCTCTAATCCATAATGAATCACCAGATATGCTTGCCCACCACTCACTCCAAATCCTACCCCAATTTGTTTAAAATGTGGAGACATGATTGCTTTATAATGTGCCCCATTAGCTCCCTCTGAGAGAAATCGATCAAAAGATTTTTTTGCACTATCTAGTAATGCTTGATCACAATTGCTAGCACAACGATAAGACCTATAGCCAATACTTTCTGTAAAAGAAGTTAGTCCTCCTCCCAGCTGTTCAAACTTGATCCCCAAATCAGAAAATCGATTCTGAATTTTAGTATAATTATAGTACCCATCTCCAGCAGCTCTGGTATGAGTAGCCTGATTTCTCTGTGCCAATTCTTTTGCCCACGCGGTAGCAGATCTCTCTAGTTCACTATGATAACGATAGGGAGGCAATCCTGCTTTGCTTCTAGCCTGATTGTGTCGATCCAAGATTGTCTGAGCGATTTTAGCACCATCCACACCGGGTAAATCGATCCAAGTCTTATTTTCAGAAGGTTTGATCTGTGATCCAGCATTAGATTTTTGTAATTGTACTTGTTGACTTTGGGCTCGAGAGTACAGATCTGCCAGTAAAATTTGTAAGGATTGTTCTTTTTTGAAGACTGACATCTGGGTCACCAACATAATCTGTTCGAGATATTTTTTTTTAGCATTTAGATTGGATTTTTTATCTAAGTTTTTTTCTATTGCCTGGATAAAGGGCAATGAAATCGGATCATAGTCCGCAGATACTCAAACCAAGCTCAATGAACATACAACTAATGAAAGAACAAAAAGTCAGATTTTTTTTACCATCTTATCAGCAAAAAATTAAAAGAAGGGAAGTTTGAGTCCCCAAAACATGATCAAATCTTTAAAAATAATCACAATCCCTAGTCCCATCAATAATCGGAAAAAGATCGTATTGATCCACCCCTCTGCGATCGCATAACTCGTTGGTTTGATGCGAAAGATTTTTTGGATCAAAATCCCGATAAATCTCCCTCCATCCAAAGCTGGAATCGGTAAAATATTGAAAAAAGCTAGAGCTAGAGAAATCATCGCCATAAACCCCAAAAAAGCCAACAGTCCTTCTTGGAAAAAGAGAAACTCTCCTAATTTGATAATCGCAACTGGCCCACTGAGTTGAGAGATTGCTTCTTTGGTTTCTTTAGATTTAAAAGAAAAAAGTTTTGGTCCAAGGTTTCAGAGTGCTGTCATCGTCAATTTCCACTCTCCTCTGATCTCCTCCAGTCCTGCTCCGAGTGCCTGGATAAAGGGCATCTGGATCGGCAGCACTTCAAGTCCTGGATAACGATCATACACAATACCGAGACTACAATCCTCTCCACATTTGAAAACCTCCTCTCTCTCAGTATCTCACTGGAGGATCTGAATACGATGTTCTGTTTCTAAGGATAATGTAGAAAGAATGGTTGCAAGATTTTCTGTATCAAGAGCTACTCCATTGATCGCTGTCAAAGTATCTCCAGCTTGAAGTTCAAGTGATGCAGCAAGGCTTCCTGCGAAAGGATCTTGAGACAGGATCACCTGCTTTTCTTCCCCATCTCCACTCAAATAGCCTTTTTTTTCTAGGAAATCAATACTTGGCATCAAATAACTCTGACTTCCTTGAGGGAAAGCTTCTGCAGGGATAATAGAAATAGGTTTGATTCCTATCGTAAATACCACTACGAGCAGCATCCAAGCAAAAAGCAGATTGACAGCCACTCCTGCTGCTGTGATAATGAGTTTTTTTCGCCAAGCTGCCAACATAAAGCTTCCTGTGGCCAAAGCTTCTTTTTCATTACTAGGATCTTCTCCTCCTAAAGCTACAAATCATCCAAGGGGAATAGCATTGATACTATATTTGGTACCAGATTTATCTGTCCAGAAAATAAAAAGTCTGGGAGGGATTCCTAGTCAGAATTCTTTAACCTGGACTCCAGATTTTTTTGCAGCAATAAAATGTCCTAGTTCATGGATAATGACCAAAACCATAAACATCAAGATTCAAAGTAAGATTCAAAACATCAAAGTAATAAAAGAATAAAAATCTGATAAAGTATAGAGAATCTGGAGAGTAATACAAGAATAAAAAAAATCTGACAATAGCAAATATTGCGACAAAACAGATTGACTTTTCAAAAGAAAACATTACATATAAAATTATCATTTTATTCTCCAAGAAACTACAACATGCAATGAGCAGAGAAAAGAAAGTTTATAAACCATCCTCATTTAGAAAATTTTGAAGAAAGTAGCCTAAATCTTTTTGAAAGAATAGCTATTAGGGCAGCAGAAGTTGAATCAATAGGATTTTTCTGAGAAGAAGAGATACTCCTTGATATGGAAAAAGCACAACAACTAGCAAAAGATATGAAAAAATATTATGCATTGCTTAAAACAAATCCTGATAATATAGATAATAAAACTATCAGAGAAACAATAGTTTTTTTTAAAAACAATAATATAGAAGCTCTGATTTATGATCCTCTATTAGAAGAGTTTGATGAAGAAATCAATAATGAGGATTTTCTTCTATTTCAAGCAAAAATAGATGAATATCTATTAGAATTTATCAAAAAATTTGAAAAAGAGAGAATAGCAGCACTATTACACTATGATGTCAGTGAGCAAGAAAAAAAGATAAATAAAATACTTGAGTCAAATGGTCATCTATCCCAACACCTCAATGAGATTAAAGAAGAGACTCAAGAATTATTGTTAGAAATAGCAAATATCAGTATTGAAAATTATATTATTGAGCATAAACCCTACCTTTTAGATCGAATACAAAATAAGATAGATCTACCATCAAGTACTCTATCTCAAAACAATAATCCAAAACATTTAAACAATGAAATGTTATATAAACAGCAACAATTAATAGAAGATTTTTTGTTTCTTTTACAAAAAAAAGAACAATTTAGTATAGATCTACAAAATAATCAAGAAATACTAGCAGATCCCTCTCAGTCTATTCCACTCAAAACACTAAAAAAGCCTAAAAAATGAGCAACTACAGAAGAAAAAGAAGAATATAAACAATATGTTTTAGAGCAAATCAATTATGAACAAACTTTTTTTAATACTACTATACCAACAACAAAGAATTATTGAATAGTTTTATCTACAGAAAGCAGATTGCACTATCTTCTCAATATTGATAAAGGAGAATTTTTTACTTTATGAGAAAGATTGGATCAACACTATGATTTATGAGACTTTCAGCTTTATACATTTTTCAAAGAAATTCCTTGGACAGAAAGAGCACTCTTAAGAAGACTCAAAAGTTTTATCCAAGATGAGTTTATACAAAACCAAGATGGGATATATACCATTGATATTCCAAACTTTCTTAGTTTTATACAAAATGACTTTACACAAGAATTAGATACTCTTGTCCCAAACTGAGAAAATTCTGATTATACCCTTGAAGGAAATTTAGAAGAAATTGCTAGTCAACTTAAAACCTATCTAAATAATGATAGCATCAAAAGGGAAAAAATAATCTGATTTTTACAAGAAGAAAATACTATTTTTGAAATAGGAGAATATACAGATATACGAGACCCTAAAAAGACTTTTTATAAAAATAAACCAGCAATCGAAATAAATGCTCTCACAAAAGACTGAAAAAAAGGGATATTGGTTACTAATGGTATAGATTCAGATTTTTTTGAAATAGATTAATCAGTCAAAATAGTTTGCACCAATTCAGGAAATTCTGCTTGATTAAAATGCCCTCTCTCCTCAAAAACCTTAAAATCTACAACTGGAATCTGAGTTGCGATCCTCTCTGAATGATGAAAAGGAACGATGGGATCATCCTTTGAATGCCAGAGAAAAATTTTCTCTGCTTGTGAAATAATATTTGCTGGATGTAGATCATAGGCAAAATCACCTAGATAATCATCTCCTGCTGACAATCCTAGATCGTCCAAGACAGGAGCCACCAAATGCAACTGAGCAAGAGGAAAGGGAAACTGATTTTCACTCAAATATTTGAGGAGAAACATCCCTCCAAGAGAATGTCCGATCAAGATCAAATATTCTGGATCTAGATAA